>JAFNUQ010000067.1 GCA_017383945.1 Bacteroidales bacterium
AATAATATGCCAAGTAACAGCACCATTGAGAGTCCAGTTCTCACGGATACGCTTCTTGTCATTATCAACAACAGACTGAAGAGGTGGAGCGTTATCGCCATAATCCTCCTCGAGGTCAGAATCTGAAGACGCACCGGTCACAGGGATAGGAGTATACTGAACAGCATGCTTGAGACGAGCTGAGGTACCTGAAGTAGAACCTGCATCGTTGATTGAGTTAGCACCTGAACCCATCACTTCAGTACGGCTATATCTTGCATTGACATCTACAGAAATCTGCTTGATAGGCTTGTACTGAGCCTTGAAACTTAGGTTGTCACGTTTATAATCTGAGCCAAGCATGATTGCGTCATCGCCCATATGTGCATAGCTGGCATTCCACTTAACCTTGTCAGAACTACCGGAAACTGAAAGGTTATGATTAAATGTTGTGCCCACTTTGCCAAATACCTGCTGCACCCAGTCATTGCCCTTCATAGAAACATACTGATCCATATCAGCCCAAGCGCCATAGGTAGGGATATATTCATCATCAAGGTTGCCTCTCATTGAGCCGAGCTCCCACTGAAGCTTTACAAACTCATATGGGCTCATAACCTGGATAGCATCTTTGTTTGCCATCTGCTTCTGGCCATAGTAAACATTATAATTTACTGTGAGCTTACCACTTGCACCTGACTTGGTAGTCACGAGTACAACACCGTTGGCACCACGAGAACCATAGATAGCAGTTGAGAAGGCATCTTTCAGAATATCAATTGACTGGATATCCGATGATGGGATATCGTTGATGCTAGATACAGGGAAACCGTCAACAATGTAGAGAGGAGACGAATCCTGAGTGATTGAGCCACCACCGCGGACGCGAATCTTGATCTCCGCATCAGGATCACCTTCTGTTGTAGTTACCTGCACACCGGCCATCTTACCGGTCAATGCCTCTGTCACAGAAGCAACCGGCATCTGAGTCAATGTCTTGCTGTCAACAGATGAAACCGAACCCATCAAATCGCGACGTTTAACCGTTGCATAACCGATAACAACTGTTTCATCGAGGAAATTAACATCTTCCTCAAGGACAACATCAATTACATCTCTAGTACCTATAACGACAGTCTTTGTCGCCAAGCCTATAAACGAGAAAACGAGGGTCTTACCCCTAGCGTCCTGAATATTGATAGTATAGTGACCATCAATATCAGTAGAAACGCCTTGTGTCGTACCTTCAACCATCACAGCAACACCAGGAAGTGGTTCGCCGTTGGAATCCTTTACGACACCACTGATTTCTTGAGCCGAGACAGAGAACACTGTCACCAGCAAGCCAAAAATCAGTAGATAAATCTTTTTTGTAAGATTTGCCATAAGCTAAAAATTTTGGTTATTATGTAGTAGTTTTAGTTTATAAAGTTCTATACTCTCCACCTTCAACACCTGCATTTACAATATCACGCACAATATAGTGAAGATACATCTCCAGATTTGTATATCTCGCATAAGCGTCAATTGTCTTGGTATTACCATCTGACGCCTGGGATTTATCAAGTTTAAACTGATCCTCAAACCAGTCCGGCATCCCATCGCCATCGCTATCCTTAATCCTTGCAAGTTCCTCTGCACTAGCCTTGTACTCTGGCCAGCCACCCACAGCTTCCACCTTGTCAATCAAGCCGTTGGTGCTACCATTTCCGCCGTCCTTAATGCTCGCTGTTCCGCTTTTAGCATCATCGGCAGCACGTTTATCAACTGCATCTCTTGATTTTGAGGCTCCTGCATATCTAAGCACCCTCTCAAAAGCAAGTTCCGCGCTATGAGTTGTAGTATAGACGGATTGGCCAGAAGGGCCCTTCAATTTATGTGCAGATGCAAGCGTTTTCTGGTAGTTGGCATAATTTGCACCGTCAGTCCAGTTAACTCCAGCTGCATTATTCTCTGTGATATTGCTATACTTGGTATGAATATTACCTGTAATATGAAGCTCGGGATATTTATCTGCATATATAGTCCCGCTCTTTTCATACTTAGCATCCGCAGCCAGGAAGTATTTTCTATCCTTGGACGCTGGGCCCGGCTTGTAATAGTTATTGACCATATTTATCTGGCCGTCTTCTCCACCATAGCTAGAGTTATCTCCCCAGTTGTACACTACGTTACAACGATAATCAACCACTCCCCTATGGGTTGCAAGATAATCTCCATAGACTTGCGGATGATCAAAACGAGGATTTCTGCTATCGTGATGGGCAAGCATATTATGATGGAACGACGCATCCTTACCGCCCCAGATACCACCATAGCCATGTGCCTCCTTTGAGTGCACTGAATTGCGCAAGCTCTCGGAAAGCAGACACCACTGCATCGTAAAGTTTTGGTTTGCATAGAAAGATGCGCATTCGTCTACACACCAGGACATTGAGCAATGGTCAAGGATGATATTCTTATTATAACGACCCCATATAGCATCAGAGCTATCATTGGCTGACGCATCACCCAGACGGAAACGGACAAAGCGAATGATAACGTTGTCTGCTCCTACATAGAAATAGTAGTTTTTCAAGCAGATACCATCGCCAGGGGCAGTCTGGCCTGCAATAGTAATATCTCCGTTGGAAATTTTCAGTTCCTTCTTCAACTCAATCACTCCTGCCACATCAAAAACAACGATACGGGCACCCTTCTGCTCAACTGCCGCACGCAGAGATCCTGCACCGGAATCGTTGAGATTTGTCACGTGGATAACCTTACCTCCACGGCCACCAGTGGTGTACATTCCACCGCCTTCTGCGCCAGGAAAAGCTAGAGCCTTTGCATGAGAATCCTCAGATGCAGGAATCTGCATCTGAGCATAAAACTCCGACGGATTTGCAGTTGGAGGATTGACGGGGTCAGAGTCATCGTCTCCCTGGTCGGAAGAATCATCTTCATCTGAAGGTTCTGACTCTGTAGATGCCGACAAAGGTTCGGAATAATCTGATTGAGTTTCAGAAGAAATAGCCCTTACCATAAAGCGGTATTGACTTGATGGCTTGAGACCATTATATTTCTGCTGAGGAACCTTTGTATAAGTTACACTACCCACAAGAGAGCCTGAGGATGTCTCCAGACGCGTGCCATATTGCTCTGCACCAGCAACTTCCGCCCAGGCAAAAGCAAGAGAGTTGGGCGCAGCCTCAATAAGACGCACGTTATCTGGTACGTCCAATTTTACAGCTTCTGTTTCTTCATTGACAGGTGTACATCCAGCCACCCAAAGAAACAGCGAGAGCTGTATCAAACAAAGGATTGAAGAGAAGGTTCTCATCAGTGTTACTATTGTGGGTTAGCACAAATGTAACAAAAAAAACTATTCGTATAAGAACCTTTTTATCTTTTTTGTAGCAGTCTTAATAAATGGATCCTTGCGCACTTCTACTGAGTTGATTCTAGAGAACTTGCTCACGTGAGAATTTACAAATTCAATGATAGCTGCTTTGCGAGCTTCCATCTCTTCGATAAACTTGTCTTCGTGCTCAAAATTCCAATCAATCTCGTTTTCATTATACTGCACAAGAGCAACCAGCTTGCCATTTTTCTTCACTACCAGAGATTCCTGCACTCCATCAATACTATTGATTACTGCCTCAATCTCTTCCGGGTAGATATTCTCTCCTGATGCACCAAGGATAAGGGTACCCATACGTCCCTTGACAGAATATCTTCCCTTGGCATCAACACAAGCCAAGTCACCTGTACGGAACCAGCCATCCTGACTGAGCACATTCTTTGTGCGCTCATAATCCTTGTAATATCCAAGCATCACGATAGGGCCCTTCACGCAGATCTCACCCTCTCCTGTTTCCGGATTGATATCCCTCAATTCCACCTGAATACCAGGAACTTGCTTTCCTGTTGAGCCAACCTTCGTCTTGCGAGGAGGGGCGGCACAGATAAGCGGAGCTGTCTCTGTGAGACCATAACCGATAGCATATGGAAAACCAGTCTTCTTAAGAAATGCCTCAACTGTAGGATCAAGCTTTGAGCCACCAATACCGAAGAATTGCAGGCGGCCGCCAAACGTCTTCCTGAGTTTAAATCCAATCAGCATATACAGTACAGCAGGCAGACTCTTCTGCAAGAATGTCAAGAACTTACTCTTCTTGATAGTCGGCACGATACTGCTCTTGTATATCTTCTCAATAATCAGCGGCACAGAAAGCATAGCAGTCGGCTTCACCTGCTTGAGCGAAGCCAGAAGGACTGAAGGAGTCGGAGCTCGCTTGATATATGCCACCTTAGAGCCTCTAGCAAATGGATACAGCACACCTATACTCATCTCGTAGGCGTGAGCCATCGGCAGAATTGACATAAAGACGTCACGCTTGCCGACCTTGAAGCTATAGTATGCATTCAAGACGTTGGCACACAAGTTCTTATGGCTGAGCATAACGCCCTTTGCATTACCTGTGGTGCCTGAGGTATAGAGGATTGCGGCGATATCCATCGGCATAGGCATCGCAGCCTCTCCATCACAGGTATAGGCATCGCCGTTGACTTTCAGGAAGCTGAAATCCTCAATATCAATTACAAGGAGAAGTTTCTCAATGCGCTCAGGACTGAGCTTGGAGAACTGTCCCTTTGAGATAAAGATTGCCTTTGCCTCGGAATGTGCAAGAATATTCTCAACTTCTGCAGGTGAGAGATCTGCTAGCATCGGCACGGCAATACGACCAAATGCGGTTATTGAAAAGAAGGAGATAGTCCAATTGGGCATGTTCTCCGAGAGGATCGCCACTTTGTCAAATGACCCGATGCCAAAATTGGAAAGGATACGAGATACATTATCACAACTCTCTCTGAATCCTGCATAAGTATAGCGTTGAGAGCCATCGGTAAACTCCGAAACTATTCTTGAAGAGAATGTTTTTGTAGAGTACCTATAGATCTCAGCTAAGGTTTCAAAATTGGGTTTCATACAGTCTTATTTTGGTATGCTGCAAGTCCTTGAGCGAGGATGTTGATTGCCTTCTTCAACTCAGGAACTTCAAGAACATATGCAACGCGCACATGATTGCGTCCCACACCTGGGGTCTTGTAGAACGATGCAGCAGGAGTGACCATTGTTGTTTCACCGTCTACTCTAAACTCACTCAGCATCCATCGTGCAAAATCTTCTGCGTCATCTACAGGCAGCTCAACAACAGTATAGAAAGCACCATATGGAGTCGGAGCATATACACCCGGAATCTCATTGAGCATCTCTACTGCACAGTCTCTACGACGTATATACTCTTCCTTTACCTCATCAAAATAGCTCTGAGGTGTATCCAAAGCTCCTATTGCCGCATACTGACCAAAAACAGGTGGGCAGAGACGAGACTGAGCAAACTTCATTGCAGCCGCCATTACGTCCTTGTTATGTGAGATAATGCAGCCGATACGGGCGCCACAAAGATTATATCTCTTTGATACAGAATCAACCAGGATTACATTCTGCTCACATCCAGGGATATTCATTGCAGAGAAATGAGGCTCGTCTGTATAACAGAACTCTCTATAAACCTCATCGGAAATCAAGAAAAGGTTATGCTTAATACAGAACTCACCGATTGCGAGCATTTCTTTCTTGGTGAAGAGCTTGCCTGATGGATTACAAGGATTGCTCAAAAGCACGGCCTTGGTCTTAGGAGTTACAAGGGCCTCAAAAGCAGATATATCGTCTACATCAAACCCATTGCGGATATCTGTAGGAACGGCTTTGAGGGTAATGCCATTGAGATATGCAAATGTCTGGTAATTGGTGTAGTAAGGCTCTACAACGATAATCTCGTCACCTGGATCACAGGCTATCTGCATTGCGCTCGCAAATGCCTCGCTACCGGCAACTTCTATGATAATCTCATTGACGTCGATATCAATACCTATCTTCTTGTAGTATTTCTCAACAAGTCCTTTACGGAGCTCCATAAAACCTGCAGAGTGAGTATATGAAAGATGGTGCATAGTCTTGCACTTCTCTACCACAGCATTGATAGCACAATCCGGTGACTTGATATCCGGAGCACCAACATTGAGGTGATATACCTTTACTCCTTCTGCCTTGGCTGCATCTGCCAAAGGTACCAGTTTTCTGATGGCTGAGGCTGGCATCTGCTCAGTCCTCTGAGAAATCTTCAATGACATATTATTTATAAATTAAAACTTTCAAAGTTATTGATTATTGGTGAATTTTCAAAAGCGCTACCACAGTTCAGCCAGGTCTTGAACCAAAGCCTCTGTCTTTTCCCATCCTAAACATGGGTCGGTAATCGATTTACCGTAAACACCTTCATTTGCGCCCTGGCATCCATCCACCAGATAAGATTCTATCATCAAGCCCTTTACAAGCTTCTTGATGTCTGCATTGTGCTGAGCACTGTGAAGTACTTCTTTGCTGATGCGCACTTGTTCCATGAACCTCTTGCCTGAGTTTGAGTGATTTACATCTACTACCACGGCAGGGTTGGCAAGTTCACTTTGAGCATAAAGATCAACAAGAGTAGTCAGATCTTCATAGTGATAGTTTGGATGGCTGACTCCCTTTGCATCGACAAAGCCTCTTAATATTGCGTGAGACAACGGATTGCCTTTTGATTCCACTTCCCAGTTGCGGTAGATAAAGACGTGTGGACTTTGAGCTGCCTTGATCGCATTCATCATCACAGACAGGTCACCTCCCGTAGGGTTTTTCATTCCGGTCGGCACATCAAGGCCACTGGCAGTAAGGCGATGTTGCTGATTTTCTACCGACCTTGCACCTACAGCTACATAGGACAGAAGATCGGATAGATATTTATGATTCTCAGGATAAAGCATCTCGTCAGCACAAGAGAAACCTGTCTCATTTAACGCCCGCATATGAAGCTTACGGATAGAGATGAGTCCCTTGAGCATATCCGCCTGACTGAGAGGATTAGGTTGATGCAGCATACCTTTGTAGCCCACTCCTGTGGTGCGTGGCTTATTGGTATATATACGAGGCACGATCACAATTCTGTCTGCAACCTTCTCCTGAAGGCCTCTAAGGCGCGTAATATAGTCAATCACAGCATCTTCCCTATCCGCAGAACACGGTCCGATAACCAGCAGAAGCTTGTCACTCTGCCCTGTAAAGATTGCAGCAATTTCCTCGTCATTTCTGCGCTTTGCTTCCTCTCCAGACTCTGTCATCGGATACATCTCCTTGATTTCCATCGGGATAAGGAGCTTGCGCTTAAAATTCATATTCATAGCAAAACCTATTTATCAAAGTGTGCTCTTCTCTCGCTTGAGAGCCTCATCATATCTTTAAGTGACTCTTCATCCGCATTCTGCAGAGCTTCCTTGAGCTCAGAAAATTTCTCCATAAAGAGCGTCATCTGCTTCAAAAGCTGATCTTTATTTTCAAGGAAAAGCTCCGTCCACATATTTTCATTAATGCGCGCAATGCGTGTCAGGTCCCTGAATGAATCTCCACTATAACGTGCCAGGGATGTTGCATCATCCTTGCAAGTCATCAACGCAACTGCTATGCAGTGAGTGAGCTGCGACAGGAAGCCGATCATCTCATCGTGCTCCTGGGGCGTAATGCTGGATATTTTCTTGAATCCCAACAGCTGAGCCATGCTATATATCAGCTCAACTGCCTGCGGCGAATTCTTCTCGGTCGGGGTAATGATAAAGTTGGCTCCTGCAAATATATCAGCGTTGCTATTCTTCACGCCATATACCTCTCTACCCGCCATCGGATGTGCCGGCACAAACTCCACATCACTTCTAAGCATCGTCTGTATTTCCTCAACGACGGTGCCCTTTACACCTGTTACATCACTGATGACAGCCCCACTCTTAAAACAGTGCTGATAGTCTCTTATCCAGTCACGGAAGGTCTGTGGATATAGGGCAAAAATCACTATATCAAACTGAGACACATACTCTTCTGTCACTTCTGTCTGACCATGATCAATGATCCCCTTTTCAAGCGCAAAGTCTATAGACTCCTCGCTGCGTGTTATTGCACCTACTTCAAATCCATATCGTCTAAGACCTTCAGCATAGGAACCTCCGATCAGACCCAGACCGACGATAAGTATCTTCCTATCTACTACCAACTTAGCCATACTACTTCAGATAATCTGTTCCAAATCTTTGAGCAAGGACATCACACAGCACCACGGCTAGGAGACTAGTTACCACTATACAGATGCGGCGAATAATAGCCGGATCGTGACGGCCCTTGATATTCAGGTCGACCACCTCTCCCTTCTCAATATCAACAGTCTGCTGAGTGCGGGAAATTGACGGAGTCGGCTTGACAGCCATATTGAAGATAATCGGCATACCGTTACTGATGCCACCATTTATTCCACCATTATTATTGCTACTGGTTTGCACACCGCCGTCCTTGAGGCAGAATGCGTCATTGGCTTGCGAGCCGCACGAGTCGGCGAAGCCAAATCCCAGTCCGAATTCTATTCCTTTTATGCCTCCTATGGCAAAAACCGCCCTCGAGATTACTCCTTCCAGCGAATCAAACCAAGGTTCACCCACTCCGGCAGGAACTCCTGTAATAGCGGTCTGAATCACTCCTCCGACAGAATCTCCGGTTGATGCTGCGGCGGTAATATGCTCTGTCATCTCAGTCTCAACATCTGAAATAACAGGAAAATGTTTACCGCTCAAAGTCTTAATCTCCGCTTCAACATCACAGAAAGACACATCTTCCACTTTACCACAGCGCAATATATGAGTGCCGATTCTAATCCCTTTTGCTTCTAGAGCCTGAAGACAGATTGCCCCGGCTGCAACTATTCCCGCAGTTATACGACCGGAAAAATGTCCTCCTCCTCTTGGATCCTGAAATCCGTGATATTTCATCTCGGCTGTAAAATCAGCATGTGAAGGACGCGGACAAGTGCGAAGGTTATCATAGTCAGCACTACGGACGTTCTGGTTAGGGATGACGATAGTCAAAGGAGTGCCTGTCGTATAGCCCTGATACTCTCCGCTAATGATAGAGAAGTCATCATTTTCCACTCTTGCAGTATCTGTTCTACCCGAAGGACGACGCAGACTCAACTGCCTGGCAATAAAGTCCTTATCAACTTTGAGGCCCGGGGTCAAACCATCAAGAACTACACCTACAGCCGGTCCGTGACTCTCTCCGAAGACAGTCATTGTAATGCTATTTCCTATCGTATTCTTCATAATATTGCAGTCTTAGAATGAGCCTACGAGCTTTAATTTTTCACACAGCGTACCAAGCTCTCTGAGCATACTCTTTCCTTCTTCTGTATAGATATTGCCATCAAGCTCAATGTAGAAATAATAGCTCCAAAGCAGTTCCTTGGTTGGACGAGAACGCAATGCACACATATTATAATTATGCGAACCGATTATATTCAAAGTCTTTGCAAGTGCACCAGCTTCATTTTTGACAGTAAACATCAGGATAAAATGCTTACCCATCTTGCGTTTTGCCGTCTCGGTATTAAGTACTTTAGAAAAGGCTGCAAAACGAGTTGTATTATTGCTGCTCTCGTTGATACGATGCTCAAGAATCTTCAAACCATAGAGCTCTGCACATTCTGCATTTGCAATAGCTGCAAGGCTGCAATCGCCTTTTTGGGCTACCATTCGCGCAGCGAGAGCTGTATTGGAATATTCGTGGACAGCATATCCCTTCTCCCTAATATATTCGGCACACTGGCTCAAAGCCTGCGGGTGACTCACTACCGCCTTTATATCGTCAATATGAGCATCCGGACACGCAAGAAGATTCTGCACAGCCTCCACTTGAACTACCTGATTGACATATAGATCACCGGAGAACATCAAATCCGTCACTGCAGACACTTCGCCGGCATAGCTATTTTCAAAAGGAAGCACTACAACATCGCTCTCTCCAGAGGAGCAGGATTGGTAGGCACTTTGGAAATCAGGATACGACACTAGCTTGGCACTAGGGAACATCTTGCGTGCGGCAACATAGGCAAATGCCCCCTCTACACCACTATATGCCACTTTTAATCCGCTGATTCTGCGATACTGATAATCTTTAGAAAGATCCATCAGATTCTGCTCAAAGCGCATAAAATATTCCCTTATCTCATCGCTTTTAATCAGCTCGGCATTGCGCTTTATTACCTCCGCTTCTCGCTGAGGATCATAGACAGAAAGTCCTCTTTCCATCTTATATTCAGCAACTTCACGGCTAGCCTCCATCCTTTGCTCAAATAGTTCAACTAACTGAGAATCAATAGAGTTAATCTTCTTCCTGATATCTTCTAACTTCGGCATAATCAAAATTATTGTACCCCCTAGGCGAATCGAACGCCTATCACAGGAACCGGAATCCTGCATTCTATCCATTAAACTAAGGAGGCTTGGATAATCTACAAATATACTTATTTTTGCAGAAATACTTTTTTAAACAAAGACAAGATATATGAAAATAGCACAGGTATTTCCAGGACAAGGAGCTCAGTTCTCCGGTATGGGAAAGGATCTCTATGATAATAGCCCTAAAGCAAAGGAAATGATGGAAAGAGCCAACGAGATACTTGGCTTCCGAATCACCGACATAATGTTTAACGGCACGGATGAGGAGCTCAGGGCCACAGCTGTAACTCAGCCGGCAATTTTCCTTCACTCTGTGTGCACCGCCCTCTGCACTGAGGGTCTGGGCAAGCCTGATATGGTAGGAGGGCATTCGCTTGGCGAATTCTCAGCGTTAGTTGCTTGCGGAGCCGTCGAGTTTGAGGATGCGTTACGCCTAGTTGCAGTCAGAGCCCGAGAGATGCAGAAATGCTGCGAGCAGTTCCCAGGCTCGATGGCAGCAGTTATCAATCTTGCCAACGAAAAAGTTGAGGAAGTGTGTGCGGGCATTGACGGAGTTGTCATTCCGGCCAATTATAATTGCGACGGACAGGTCGTGATCTCAGGCGAATTGGAGGCCGTGCAGAAAGCTTGCGTGGCAATGAAAGAGGCCGGTGCCAAAAGGGCACTTCCGCTGAGCGTGGGTGGGGCATTCCATTCGCCGCTCATGGAAAGTGCACGCATTGAGCTCGGTAAAGCCATTGAGCAGACAGAGGTCAAGACACCATTCTGTCCTATCTACCAGAATGTCAGCGCACAGGCCGAGACCGACCCTCAGGTGATCAAAAAGAATCTTCTCCTGCAGCTCACCAGCCCTGTCAAATGGACACAGACAGTCAAGAACATGCTGGCGGACGGAGCTACTGAATTTAAAGAATTAGGCCCCGGAGCTGTACTCCAAGGCCTAATCAAACGTATCTCTTCAGCTGAAGGGATAGAAGTAACTATAGGTTAAACTCCACCGAATGCGCTGTATCCGCCATCAACAGGGATAACGACGCCAGTTACAAACGATGAAATATCACTAAGCAGATAAAGCATAGTGCCCACGAGATCCTCCGGCTCACCAAATTTGTGGGTCGGAGTATTTGCTATAATCTTCTGTCCACGTGGCTTGAGTTCACCGGTCTGCTCCTCTGTGAGCAAGAAACGGTTCTGGTCAGTGAGGAAGAAACCTGGAGCAATAGCGTTGCAACGGATACCCATCTGAGCAACGTGCACAGCATACCACTGTGTAAAGTTATTGATAGAACCCTTTGCTGACGAGTATGCAGGAATCTTGGTAAGAGGACGGAATGCGTTCATTGAAGAAATGTTGAGCACATTACCCTTACCAGCCTCAATCATATCAGTTGTAAAGACCATAGTTGCAAGGATAGTACCCTTGAAGTTAAGGTCATATACAAACTGGAAACCTTCCATATCAAGACCGTAGAATGTGTTGGCGAGATCATCCTCAGCTGTCATCTGCTCTACAGCACAAGTAGCCTTAGGTGAGTTACCACCGGCACAGTTGATAAGGATATCAATCTTGCCGAGCTCCTGGTGGATCTGATCGCGAGCTGCCTCAAGAGCAGCCTTGTCTGTTGTGCTGGCAGAGATACCAAGACACTTCACGCCATACTCCTTTGTGAGTTCCTCGCCCTTCTCTGGATTAGAAGCGCTACGGCTGATAACAGCTACCTGTACGCCAGCCTCGAGAAGGCCTTTTGTAAGAGCGATACCAAGGATACCGAAGCCACCGGTGATAACGCAATTACGTCCTTTAAGATCATCAAATGAATACTTCATAGTCCGTCAGAATTAGAAGAGGATCTTGATGTGACGATCTACGATATTCTCGATAACCTGCTGTCCGATTACCTCTGAATGCTTCTTGAGTGCTGGATAGTACTCGTCACCGAGCTCTGCAGCAATCTTGTAGCTCACGTGGATAAGCTGACGGAATGATGGGTTATAAAGAGGATCAGCCTGGTTGTGACGCATTGTGCGAGCATAAGTCTCTGCATCCCAAGTTGCAACCTCCTCTGCTGAAGGAAGGGCGTTAACATCGACATCAATAACAGTTGCATAAGGAACTGTGAGCTCTTCCATACGGTTGAGAGCGTTGATGTAGATCTTCTTTGCAAGCTCAAGAGCCTCAGGATCAGCTACTGCAAGACCGATATTCTCCTCAAGCCATGTTGTACCGGCAGTCTTGATGTGGATACCCTTGTCATACTTCTTGATGAGACGACCCATGATTGGGTAGATAGAGAACTTATCAGAACCAGAGTGGATACTGAGCTTGAGGTTATCAAGAAGACCAAACTCCTTAACTGCATAGTCGATTACGAGGAGGTCCTGCTCAAACTCCTTCTCAAACTGTGCAACATCTCCTCTATAGTCTACACCCTTGTTGAAACGGCCTGTAAACTTAGGAGCGATAGTCTGTGCAGGAATCTTCTCAGCAGCGATTGCGCTAAGGATGAAGAGGATCTCGATAGGAGTCTGAGGATCATTAACCTCATCCATAGAAACCTCAGTTACAAATGTACCCTCACCCTTCTTCTCAGCGATGTGACGGTAGATACGACCAGCCTCCTGAACAGCAAAGAGATAACGCTCTGCGATCTCACGAGCCTGAGCCTCTGTAACCTCAAATGGCTCAGCGATACCAGGGATCTCAACCTTACCGATAAAACGCTTGTTAGCCTCGAGGAAAGCATCGATATCAGCTGCAGGAGCCTTCTCTCCGATATAGTCAGCTACGTCAAGAGTGAAGAAGTCAGAAGCCTCGATGAAACCATCTACATTGTTGAGGTTAATATGGTCAGCGTCAACGAAATACTGTCCTGTGTAACCGAGAGCTGCAACAGCTGCATCAGCCTCCTGACGAGTCTCCATTGGTACAGTGTGTACAATCTGATGCTCACGGTTTGACTTGTTCCATACTGGTACAAAGTGTACACCAAATTCCTGCTCTGCCTTGATGAGAGCCTTAAGCTGAGCTACACCCTCGTGCGCAAAACGATCGCCTACGCCGAAAGAATATTTGTCAATTTTAATCATTTTAATATGTGTTTAGTGTTATTAATAATTATGCGATATAAGTACCTGCTACTGTGTCACCACCGTGGCCAGTCCAGTTGGTGTGGAAGAACTCTCCACGAGGCTTGTCTGTGCGCTCGTATGTGTGTGCACCGAAGAAGTCTCTCTGAGCCTGAAGAAGGTTTGCAGGAAGTCTCTCTGAACGATATCCATCGTAGTACTCAAGACCAGCTGTGAGACAAGGTGCAGGAACACCATTCATGATAGCTGTTGCAAGTACATTTCTCCAGCCCTGCTGTGCAGCTGCCATCTTGCCGCTGAAGTAAGGATCGAGGAGGATGTTAGAAATCTCAGGATTGTTGTCAAATGCCTCCTTGATCTTGCCAAGGAACACGCTACGGATGATACATCCACCTCTCCACATGAGAGCGATGCCACCATAGTTGAGGTTCCAGCCATACTCCTTAGCTGCAGCTCTCATGAGAGCATAACCCTGAGCATATGATACAACCTTTGCTGCAAAGAGAGCGTTCTTGAGGTCCTCAAGGAATGCCTTCTTGTCACCAGTAAATTTCTGTGGCTTAGGGCCTTCGAGGATTCCAGAAGCAACAACTCTCTCATCCTTCTGAGCTGAAAGACAACGAGCAAATACTGACTCACCGATAAGAGTTAGTGGCACACCTGTATCAAGAGCAGAGATTGCAGTCCACTTACCAGTACCCTTCTGACCTGCTGTATCGAGGATGTAATCAAGAACATAGTTACCCTCATCATCCTTCTTAGCGAGGATATCGCGGGTGATCTCCACGAGATAGCTGTCAAGGTCGCCCTTGTTCCACTCAGCAAATACTTCGTGCATCTCCTCGTTTGACATACCAAGGATATCCTTCATAATCTGGTAGCACTCGCAGATGAGCTGGATATCACCATACTCGATACCGTTGTGAACCATCTTTACAAAGTGACCGGCACCGCCTTCACCTACCCAGTCGCAGCAAGGTGAACCATCTGCCACCTTAGCGCAGATACCCTGGAAGATTGGCTTAACGTGTGGCCAAGCAGCTGGAGATCCGCCAGGCATCATTGAAGGACCGTTGAGTGCACCCTCTTCACCACCAGAAACACCTGTACCGATGTAAAGAAGACCCTTGCTCTCTACATACTCAGTACGACGAGTTGAGTCAGGGAAGTGAGTGTTACCACCGTCAATGATGATATCACCTGGCTCAAGAACAGGGATGAGCTTGTCGATGAAAGCATCTACAGCCTGACCTGCCTTAACCATAAGGAACACTTTGCGTGGAGTCTTGAGAGAAGCTACAAAATCTTCAAGAGTGCGTGCGCCATAGATATTCTTACCTTTGCCGCGGCCTTCCATAAATTTATCTACTTTCTCTACTGTACGATTGTACACGCTCACATGGAAGCCCTTGCTCTCCATATTAAGCACGAGGTTCTCACCCATAACGGCGAGACCGATAAGTCCGATATCTGAAACTGGTTTCATATGTGTTTGTTAATTAATATTAAATCCGATTTGTCTTAATGTATTTACTGTATCATCGTCTGCTCCGACGAGATTGATATTAAAGGCTGTAAACTCTCTTCTGATAGGGTAATCACCACGGAGTTTCTCAAAAAGTTCTGGATTTGCCCTCAAAGCAGCGTCATCATCAAGTACCTGATATGTATGGAGCACTGCCTCAGAAAGCACGTCCTGCTTACTCTTGCCGCTGGCATCAATTGTAAATGTGAGCTCCTGCTCCGGGGCCGGAATTCCCTCAGGAGTCCATTCGCAAAGCGGAAGACCTAGCTTGCGTGCAACTGTGCGCACACTAGCCATAGTGCCATTGGCTTTGCCGTCTGCGCTATAACCTGCGATATGCGGTGTAGTGATGTCGAGCAGCGAGATGAGTTCGCGATCAAGCTCAGGCTCTCCCTCCCACACGTCAAGCACAGCTGCGCAAATGCTACCTGCCTGCAATGCGACCTTGAGCGCCTTGTTGTCCACTACGCTTCCGCGTGATGAATTCATCAGTATCTGGTGCTTGCCAAGCTTAGCAATCCTCTGAGCATCAAAGAGATGCCATGTAGCATCAGGGCCTTCCTTTTCTAGTGGCACGTGAAGGGTAATGATATCGCTCTTCTCCATCACCTCGTCCAGGCTGACAAATCCTTCATCTCCCTCTTTTCTTGCACGAGGAGGGTCATTGAGGAGCACTTTCATACCTAGAAGACGGGCAACTTCAGCGACCTTGCTACCCACATTGCCGACGCCCACAACGCCCAAGGTCTTGTCCTCAAAGCGGAAATCGTGTTTCTGGGCAAGTGTACAGAGGACAGAAGCGATATACTGCTTCACCGACCAAGAATTACATCCTGGAGCATTTTTCCACTCTATTCCGTGGGCCTCGCACCAAGCTGTATCTATGTGGTCAAAGCCAATAGTTGCAGTAGCAATCACCTTAACGGCAGAGTCCTTGAGCAAAGCCTCATTACAGATTGTACGGGTACGTGTAATCACGGCATCTGCATCTTTGACCACTTCTGCAGTAGTCTGCTTGCCAGGAAGATATACCACTTCCGCATAAGGTTCAAGAACACCCCTTAGAAAAGGAATCTTATCGTCACAAACGATCTTCATAATTAGTCTTTAAATCTATCTGGATGAGCCCAAAGGCCAAGCGCTGGGTTAGAAATATAGTAAATCACTTCGCCGTCTGGCATTACATTCCAACCATCCTTGAGAGTCTCCAGCGGATACTTGGCAAGTACCTCATCGAGATTGCCATAGTTAAATCCTACAC
>JAFNUQ010000068.1 GCA_017383945.1 Bacteroidales bacterium
ACCGTGCTCGTCGTCACCGATGAGGAGACGCTTAGGGTCAGTTGAAAGGGTAGTCTTACCTGTGCCTGAAAGACCGAAGAAGATAGCGGTGTTCTCACCGTTCATATCAGTGTTGGCTGAGCAGTGCATTGAAGCGATGCCCTTGAGTGGAAGATAGTAGTTCATCATTGAGAAGAGACCCTTCTTCATCTCACCACCATACCAAGTGTTGAGGATAACCTGCTCCTTGCTTGTTACGTTGAAAGCAACAGCGGTATCTGTGCGGAGACCAAGCTCCTCGTAGTTCTCAACTCTAGCCTTTGAAGCGCAGTAAACAATGAAATCAGGCTCCTGATCAAACTCTGCCTGGTTCATAGGACGGATGAACATGTTAGTCACGAAGTGTGCCTGCCATGCAACCTCCATCACAAAGCGAACCTTCATACGAGTGTCCTTGTGAGTACCGCAGAAACCGTCTACTACAAAGAGTCTCTTGTTTGAAAGCTCCTTGACAGCGATGTTCTTGAGCTCTTTCCAAACCTTCTCAGAGATCTCATGGTTGTCGTTAGGATACTCTGGAGTGTTCCACCATACGGTGTCCTTAGAGTTCTTATCCATAACGATGTACTTATCCTTAGGAGAACGACCAGTGTAAACACCTGTCATTACGTTGATGGCACCAAGCTCAGTGATCTGACCTTTGTCATAACCCTCAAGCTCAGGTCTTGTCTCCTCATTGAAAAGGACTTCGTAGGTAGGGTTGTAAAGGACCTCAGTTGTGCCCTTAATACCGTACTTGCTTAAATCAATCTTTGGCATAAAAATGTCTTGTTATTTGTTATAAAATCTAAAAAAATCTCCTAGTGAGTCAAAATCATACAAATGTAGTAATTTTAATTTACTTTTCCAAGGTTATACCCATCAATCCGATCACTACCTCGTTGGCTACGGTGGTAAGAGTCAGGTCTTGCAATTCCTTGGATGGGTCAAGCTTGATTTTGAGGATCTGCGCTGCGCCTCCCGGGATGATTCTGTCGGTAGGCTTGAGAGTGGTGGACTTCATATCATTTTCTGATGCTGCACCAAAGCTCATATCTACTTTGCGGCTCACATCTCCTGTGCTGAATATTACTCTATATGGCTGCACTGCTGTGGTCTTGAACGCATACTCATCAACATAGTAGTCCATATGGATAGGTCTCCAGTTGATAGGGTTCTCAATTACAAGGACTTCCTCGCTGCCGTCAGTGTAATGTACTTTGATGTTGGCGTTTTCGATGCGGCACTGCATATGGTTTGTGCTACCGGCCATAAGCAAGTATGCGGCACGGGCGCTTCCCTTGAGAGGTACTGTCACGCTTTCAGGATAGTTGTCCCAAAGTGAAGTGTAGATGATATTCTGACCCTCCTTAGGTGTGGCAAACTTGAGTCCCAGACCGGTGTCAAAGAGGCCATCAGTAACAGCATCTCTAAATGGCTGATCCTCAATCTCGTGAGTCTCGTGCGGGATACACCATTCGCCCACGCCCTGAACCGGGATCTGGAGAGTTGTAAATGGCGGACGAGGAGAGAGGTATTCGTTGCGGTAGATATCGTCTACAGATGAGTTGAATTGAGGACTGATGTCTACATACTCTGAATTCTTGGCTACTCTCTTGCTGATATCTCCAAGTCCCATTGCGTTAAGGTACTCTGGATCGTCAACATCGGCCTTTGAAGAAGCGATGTCCTTGTGCTCGATTGCAGGAGGGAAGTTGTCGCGATCGATCTTGATGACCTGTTTGCCTTCGCTTGTGCCCACAGTCTCGAGGAATGCGCCACCGCCGGCATTGCTGCGGATGACGATCTGGAGTGGCTGCTGGAAGTTCTGCTCTATCTCGTAGATGTCATATTTGCCTTCTCTGCGGAAGCTATATGAGAGGTAGTTTGTCTTGATTGAAGCCTCGTTCCAATCCTCTGGGAATGCTGGCTGAATCACGCATTTGCCGTGGAGCGCGTCAGGAATGATGCCGAAGAGGCCGTTGACGATTGCTCGTGAAGTGATGCCGACGTTGTCCGCAAAGTCGCGGTATGACTCGCTGCGGGCTTTGTCGTAGTAGCTGACCTGACCGAAGTTGCCTGGGCAAGCGCCAAGATACATTTCGTCAAGGAGGTCAGCCTTGAGGAGCTTGAATCCTACATCGTTTCTGCCGGCCTGGAGGTATGCGAGTGCCATATGTGCAACTTCCTCGTGGGCTACATTGTTGATACTCCATACATATGGAAGCCAGTCGGTTGTAGAGATGGTAAAGAGATCGGTTTCTGGCTTAGGCAGGTTGAGGCCCAACTCTTTGACCTTCTTGCTGTCGTAGCTGTATTTTACCGGGATGTGAGGGATGTTTCTGTCTACGTAGCGAGTGGCTCTGAAGGCCTGCTCTGGAGTGCCCACTCCGCAGTCAATTGGAGTGTATACGCTCCATATTGCAGCACTCTTGTGAAGTCTCTTGTGGCCCATATAATCCTGGAACTCAGCCCAATATCCGAGATCTTCCATCCAGAGTCTCTCGTTCATTGCAGCTAGGATAGCTTCTGCCTCCTGCTTGTATGGGGTAGGGTCTTCTCCGATGATTTCAGCGATGCGGGCTGTCAGGAGATTTGACATATAGTTATATGCGGAAGAATGGGTTACAGCGCCGCCGTTGTAGTAGAGCGCGTCGCTTGCCCAGATGCAACAATATGCATCATAGAGATGGTCTCCGTCAGCATCAAAATTGCGTTTCTCCCACTCGTGGTGTAGCTGGATGTATGGCCACATATATCTCATCAGTTCTTCGTCAGCATTGTAGCTGAAGTGTCTGAGGAGCTCATCAAAATAGTTGAGGTTCATATCATAGTGGCTCATCTGGTCAGTGCGTCCAGGCAGACGGCAGATGTAGCCGTTGGAATACATTGGTGCACCCCATTTCTTGACTGAAGCGGCCATTCTGTTGAGTGTATCCTGCTGTGGTTGAGGGAGTACAGGAGGCACATCAGTTACCATACTCTTTGAGTAGGCAATGAAGTGGTTCTTGGCTCTATCGTCCCAACCGACAACGTCTCCGGCATAGGCGCCTCTCCATCCTGCAAGCTGAGTTCTCCAGCCGATTGCTCCGTGGAGGAATGTGCCTTCAAAGATGCCGTCTGCTGCGTGCATAAGGCTAGCGCCCAATGTGTTGAAGAATGGGTCAGGAGTGTTGATCTCCATCTGGGAGACAAGAGCTACGCGAGCAGCTTCCTCTTTGTCAAAGATTGGCTCTCCTTGCTCTGCGGTGAGGGTGCTGAGCTTGTTGTTGTCCTGAAGAAGGCAATAGCTGGTGCCATCTGCAGCCCACTCGAGTACCTGGAGGTCTCTCTCGTCAGCAGAAGGTTCAAATCCCTCTCTTGGGTCTACACCCAGGTCGCCGTTGCGGTTAAACTTGGTAGCTGCGATGCGGCACATTCTGACGCTCATACTCACCGGCTCGTTGAAATCCTTTGCGGTGAATCTCCAGATTGCTCCGTTGTCAAAATATGATGCCAGAGCATAGACTTCAAGCTCTCCAGAGCCCCAGCTGTCATCGCGGACGGTATAGACTCTTCGACCACCTTGGTATGATGCCTTGCACCAAGAAGTCTCATCAAGCTCTATGGTCTTTCCTCCCACTGTGAGGAAGAAGCGGATGTTGTAATTTTCTGTTCTGTTGAAGGTTGCAAATACCGGACGGTCGCTTGTTTCAAGGCGGAATGCGGTATTTGTGCCATATAGGGCACGGGTGTAACGGCCTTCTCCGTTGAGGCAGACTATATCCCTGCCTTCAGGATAGTAATTCATTACTCTGCTTTCTTCATCCTTGCAGGAAGTGAGTAGTGCAACTGCCGTAAAAAATGTAAGAAAAACTTTTTGTGAATAGTGTATCATAATGTGTATATTCAAATCGTGTAAAATTACTATTAAATGAGTACTTTTGCAATATGAGTCCAAGGGAAGTTCTAGAAAAATATTGGGGATACAGCTCTTTCCGCCCAATGCAGGAGGAGATTATCTCAAAAGCTCTTGACGGCCAGGATGTGCTTGCTGTTCTGCCTACCGGCGGCGGCAAGTCCGTGTGCTTTCAAGTGCCTGCTATGATGCGCCCTGGATTGGCCCTGGTGGTTACTCCGCTGGTGGCCCTGATGAAGGATCAGGTTCAGAATCTTCAAGACAGAGGTATAAGGGCATTGTCCATTCACGCCGGTATGAATCGC
>JAFNUQ010000069.1 GCA_017383945.1 Bacteroidales bacterium
GATGGCGGAACAGATAAAGAATATTGATTTTGAGGATTTCTCGGAGTCGATTCCGGCATTTGTATGTATGATAATGATGCCGTTGACATACTCCATTTCCAACGGAATCCTTATAGGAATGATAACTTATGTTCTTATGAATATGATCTGCGGTAAGTTCAAGAAACTCTCTCCGGCAATGTACATATTAGCAGTTATGTTTATTCTGAAATATATTCTCATCTGACACACGGCACGAAGAAGGCTGCAGCGCTTGAATTATTCCAACCTCCAGCCGCAGTCTCCGTGATAAATCATCTGGTGCGTCATGCCGCCGTCAATGCAGATATTCTCGCCGGTGATAAAACCTGCCTTATCGCTGCAAAGATACAGCACCATATTGGCAATATCCATAGGATTCCCTACCCTGCCCGCAGGCTGTTGCGTGGCATCAGGGCCCTCATATACGGTATATGCCGTATCAATCCACCCTGGCGAAATGGAGTTTACTCGAGCTCGTCCCGACAGGCTGACAGCCAATGCGTGAGTAAGTGCCGCTATGCCTCCCTTGGCTGCCGTATAACTTTCAGTCTGCGGCTGGCTCATACGGTCGCGCGACGAGGAAATGTTGATGATGGATGCGCCTTCGGCCAGATGAGGCATCAGGAGCTTGACCAGATAGAACGGTGCGGTCACGCCCACACTCAGCGCATATTGGAACTCTTCGTAGGAACATTCGTCAATCCCCTTCATCAGAGGCAAGGCATTGTTGACGATGACGTCCACTTTGTCGTGCTTGCTCAGCACCTCGGCAGCAAAAGCCTCCAGCACCTCTTTCCTGGAGATGTCTCCAACAAAATGCGCACCCTCCTGCCTATCAATCACATAGACCACTGCTCCCTGCTTGCGGAACTCATCAGCAATGCAGCGTCCGATTCCACTGGCGCCACCGGTTACGACAACTACTTTATCTTTATACATAAAGATCCAATTAAGCTCTCTTTTTATAGGATTTAACCACGGCAACAACAGAACCAACGACAGCAATCAGCAGCACGACAGGCTCGGCGAGCATAAAGACGGGCATCGTTCCAGATGTGAGTGTTACCATGTTTGATAAAAGCAGGACAAGACAGACGCCTAATGAAAGTACAATCAAGCCTGCCTGCAGCTTGCGCTTCTTGAGGCCAATAAGATATGCAATCAGGCAAATAGCAGCCCCCATCAAGACATACAGGATCAACATATTGCGCGGCATCGTGCCACTCGCATTGCCTTGAAGATCAAAGTGAGCCGGAAGCTGCTGTGGCAGAGAGCCCCACTGGACAATAACGGCCAAAGCATTGGCGACAACGATCAGAATTGGGATAAACCAGTTTGTTCTATTCATGGCCTACAGACTTATCATACAGATAGATACCAGCATCCACAAGCAGCAGGACGATCATACCAGCTAGTCCAGTAGCACCATAAAGGAGATCGTTGGCCGGAGTAACAACCAGCGCAGTAATTCCTGCGACCGCATTGATGGTTCCGTGCATAATGGCAGGGACAATTACAGATCCGCTCTTTTTCCTGAAATACATCAACATCACAGAGAGAAGAATACAGAAAACAACCATCATAAAAACGCCTGCAAGCGGATGCTGCGGATAATTATGTCCGTTCAAGATGAGCGGAGCGTGCCACAATCCCCAGATGACACCGATCCAAATAGCAGAAGACCAGAAGCTCTTCCCCTTGAATAGTTCCACCAGGAAGCCTCGCCAAGCGATTTCCTCGCCCAAGGCGAATACTGCGTTGATTGTCAGTCCGGCAAACAAACCGCTAAACAGCGAAATCCCGATTATTCCCCAGACACCGACGCCTTCCGGCATAGACTGTAAAGCTTGCTGCATCAACTCGCTGTCTGGTGTCCATTGTGCGCCAGGCATAAGCAAAGTAACGCCAAGGGTCAACATAGCCACAAGCGGCATCAGGAGCCAGCCTAGCCACCACCATTTATTTAATTTGAAGGATATCCCTACCCCTTTTAGGACAGGTTCCTTGAAGATCAGCTGTGTAATAATGACTGCGAGCAAAGGGATAAACATTGCCCCAGCACTCATTAGCATAGGCAATATCGCCGTCATTGGGTTCCCGCCTACAGCATCGGCAGATGCACCAATAGAATGCATCACAATCCCGACAATTATCATTGGCAAGAACGCCAATAGTAGAAAGACAACTAATTTCTTTGTATTCATAATACTTGTTTCAACTTCAGTTAAACTAAGCAAATTTACAGAATTTCCACGATAAACTACTTTACTTTTAAGTTAAATGATCTGTTGCCTTATTGTAATTACAGAGTTGATAAAATATATTTGCAGGCTGAATATCTTCCTGAAGATTAATTGCATGAAAGAATATATTAGATTTTTTAAGTTCACTCTATTTTCAGCTAGTGCCGGATTGATTGAAATGGCGGTATTTGCGCTATTAAACGAAGTCAGCAGCTGGAGCTATTGGCCTTGTTATCTGACAGCGCTACTCTGCTCTATATTATGGAATTTCACCTTGAACAGGAAGTTTACCTTCCGCTCGGCAGCCAATGTACCTGTAGCTATGCTGAAGGTTTTATGTTTCTATGCAGTCTTCACTCCGACAACAACTCTGCTTGGCAGTTTCCTCGCAGACGACTTAATGTGGAACGCCTACCTTGTAACAGGTATCAATATGGGTCTTAATTTTGTCTGTGAATACTTCTACCAAAGATATTTTGTATTCAGAAATTCTATTGATAGTAAATAAACTCAATCTACAGTCATCCCCGGCTTGATCGGGTATCTCATCTGTCAGGACTCTCCTCTGCAAAGCCAGCAGCTTCAGGGTGTTGCTGTGATATACCTAGAGAATATCTAGGTCTCGTGCTATTCCAACGTAATGCTCTCGATGCGCAGGCGTAGCGTTCCTGACGGAACCTTGGCTTCGACTATATCACCGACTTTTCCGCCCATCAGTGCAGCGCCGATCGGGGATTTCAGCGAAATCTTGCCTGCTTCGAGATTCATCTCGTGAGGACTGACTATCTGATATTTCATCTGTCGATTTGTCGAGAGGTTTGTAAATTCAACCCAGCTCAGAAGGCTGACTCTGTCTTTAGGAAGAGCTTCAGGATCGATCACGCGCGAATGCTCTAAAACCTTCTGAAGGAAACGGATACGGCTGTTGGTCTTTGCCTGTTTGCGTCTCGCTTCGGGGTATCCCGCATTTTCACTTCTATCTCCTTGTGCACGTGTTTCGGCGTGGTTTTCTCTCACTTCGGGTTAGACTTCGTTGATCAGATGCTTCAACTCGGCCACAATCTCATCGTATCGCTGTTTTGACAGATATTCCATGGCTCTAATATACAAAAATTCCTGCTCTTCAGTTTAGGAAAGAGCAGGAAAACAATATCAGAAGAATAACTAATCTATATAATCATAGGATTTAGTATCGGCGTTGTAGCCATAATCCCAGAAGGCATATTCATACAATGCTGCTTTGAGATAGTAGTAATCCATAGCCTTCAGAGTCTGCTCATCAGCCTTCGAGGCCCAGTTGTCTAACATTTCAAGTACCTGATTTACACCGATTGTAAATTCCTCATTACCATACTCCAGAATCCATTCTTTATATGGATTGCCTTCGAGTTTAGAGTGCTCAAGGATATGTAGTCCCACACGATTGTAAATCCACATACAAGGAAGGACAGCAGCTAGTGCGATGCAAGGATTGCCAGTCGAGATGCCTTCGCAAATATGGGTATTATAATCAGTTGTCACCTTTGAGGGCTGAACTTCTGTCTCAATGCCATATTTTTCAATCAGCATATCGTGCATTGCCTTCTCCCCTTCCATTCCACTCTGAGCAAAAGCGAGGAAAAGCTCTTTATCCTGCTCATCTTCCATCAGGTCGGCAAGCATCTTCATCTGGTGGTAATAATTCTTGAGATAAATTTCATCCTGAGCGATATATCGGCCAAACGCCTCATCACTAAGCGAGCCATCAGCAAGCTCTTTCAGGAAGTCGAGCTCCAGTATATCATTGTATATACTTAGAGACTTTTTCCACACTTCACTGCTCCAGCTTTTCTTGGCATTTGCGTCAACAATAGATTTCAGTTCAGTTGTCGCCTCTTTCACATCCTCTGCAGAGCATATCGCCGAAACTACAGCCACACCATCGGCTCCGGCAGCGATAACCTCTCCTATTGTCTTGGCATTCATACCGCCAATTGCTACAGTTGGGTGCTCGGACATAGCAACAGCTTTTCTAAGTCCCTCAAGACCAAATGGTTCAGCTGTATCCGTCTTTGTCGGAGTTCCATACACTGGCGAGATGCCAACATAATCCACGTCGAGCGCATTGGCGGCTTCTATATCCTCAAAACTCTCAACAGACAAGCCGATAATCTTATCCGGGCCAAGCAGTCTGCGGGCATCTTCATATTTCATATCGCTCTGACCGATATGCACTCCGTCAGCATCAACAGCCAGCGCTACATCTACTCTGTCATTGATTATCAGCGGCACACCAAGTGGATTGAGCATATCCATCATCCTGCGAGCAAGTTCCACGAATTCTCCTGTCGAAGCGTCTTTCTCTCGCAGCTGCACGACAGTCACGCCTCCCGCAACTGCTTCTGAAACAACTTCTTCCAGCGATCTTCCCAGTGAAAGGTCTCTATCAGTGACCAGATAGAGAGACAAATCTACATTCTTTCTCATTGTCTGACTGTCTGTGCAAGTTCTTCTTCAGTGATATTATATAGCGTATCAACGAAGTTGGTCAGAAGTGATCCTGGCCCTGACGAATTTCTTGCAGCTATCTCTCCGGCAACGCCCATCAATGCCATCGCATTGAGAGATGCTTCAAAGAGATCCGGATTGACCGCAGCAAATGCACCAACCATCGAAGATGCAGTGCAGCCCATCGCAGTCACGCGCGGCATCATTGGCGACCCGTTGGCAATTGATTCCACCTTGCTTCCGTCTGTCACATAATCTGTCTCGCCGCTGATAACAACTATCGCTCCGCTGCGTGCAGCAAGCATTTTAGCGGATTCGACTGCGTCGTCTGAGCTGCAGCTGCTGTCTACGCCTTTGCTCTTGATATCTGCATTGATAAGCGCCATAATCTCTGACGCGTTTCCGCGAATGATGTCCGGATGGCATTCGTCAATAATCTTCCAAGCTGTTTCTGTGCGGTAGGCAGTTGCTCCGACACCAACCGGGTCGAGGACGACAATTCCTCCCGCATTATGCTTCGCCTTACCTGCTTTGAGCATTGATTCTACCCACGCGGCATCAAGCGTTCCGATGTTGATTACGAGTGCGCCTGCGATTAGTGCCATATCTGCTACTTCGTCAGCGGCGTGCGCCATTACCGGCGAGGCGCCTGCAGCGAGTAAGGCATTGGCACTGAAATTCATAGCTACATAGTTAGTGATGTTGTGCACCAGTGGAGATTTTTCCCTTACTGCGCGGAAATTCTCCTTGAGTCTGTCTTTGTTAATCATATTTTATGTGTTTAGTATTTATATGCTGTTATTGCTACATATGAGCCTTTGTCATAGCCTTCGCACGGTTCTTCAACCTGAAGGTGGGTATAGCAAGGCGAAGCGACCAGGGTCTGAGAGAATTTAAGGCCTTCAAAACCAGCTTGTTTTATCATTTCGATTTTATCGCTCGTAGTGCGCCAATTTGCTTGTTTGACAAGCTCGATCGGATAAGGCATCAGAGGAGAACAACCTTCAAGCAGCGGATGATCCCATGTTCCGACAGAAAGTGCAAGGTTGTAGATAAGGCCATAAGAGCTTTCTTTAGGAACATCTATTACGATTACTTTGCCGCCCTTACGTAGTGATGCGTAGGCCTTTCTCAGTGCAAGTCCAAGGTCCTGCATATAACAAGGACATCCGTTAAACAACACAGTATCAAACTGTTCTGTACCATAGTCAGCATCTTCCCCAGTTGCAATCATAACGTCCATTCCTCGTTTTGTCGCAATCTCTGCCATAGCAGCAGACGGCTCGATGCCTTTGCGGATAGATATCCCGTATTCATCTGCGAGAATCTTCTCAAACAGACCGCTACCACATCCGATCGACAAGACTTCGCCTGCATTATCCAGGCAGGAAGCCACTAGCTTGACTTCACTTTCAAGGACATTTGCATTTTCAATAAACCAAGAATCATATTCTTGAGCATACGAATCAAAACTTTTGTAACCCATAGCAGTTAATAAAAAAAGCCGCATTCCTGAATACGGAATACGGCTGTATAAATAATATTATTACTCTCTAAAAAAACACCGTTTCCCTGCGCTGTCATTATACATATCAGGTTCATAGGGTATAATCTCAGCCAAGCTACAAGTGCTCGGCACCCCTAACAGCATTGCAAATATAAATACTTTTTCTTTAAGTTGGTCAACTAATTTTTAATACAAGTGAGACGCTCCCAAATAAAACGAGGAATAAATCTCCCCACAAAGCAGAGTGCGCGGAAACGCCAGTCAAATGTATAGACTCTTCTTCTTTGTTTTATAGCCTTCATTATATGATTGGCCGCTGTCTCTCGAGACATAACTACTGGATAGTGCTTGTCTGGGTTCAGAATAGCTGTATCTACAAATCCAGGTCTTATGTCGGTAAAGCAGACCGGGATATCTTCCATGCGAGAAAGCTGTGCGAGTGCTGACAGGTATGTACTCTGCATCCTTTTAGAAGCAGCATATGCAGGAGCAGACCCCATAGCAAAAACACCGGCCACAGAAGTAATTACAGCAACTTGAGCCTTCTGCTTGTAGGATTCTTTGTGCTGTCGGACATAATTGACAAAATAATCTACGATACGCACCATACCTTCACAATTGGTCTTGACCATCGTGATCTCTTTATCAATGTCAAGTTCTGGATTCTGCTGCCCCACACCGGACACATAAAACAAGAGATCCGGTGTGCCGAGCTGATTGATGAGTGTATCAAGAGCCGGAATACTATCCTCACGCGTAACATCCATAGTAGCTGTATAGATAGTTGCTGAAGGATATTCCAAACGGAAGGATTCCAAGGCTTCAGACCTTCTGCCGGCAATGCCCACTGCCCATCCATCTGCGACCAGTCTCGCCGCAGCATCGCGTCCCAAACCGGAAGTCGCACCAATTATAATTGCTTTTTTCATTGCTGAATTATTAATCTAATCAAACAACTGTTTTATCTGCTCGATAGGAATCTGTGTGAGTTCGGAGATCTGCTCAGCTGTCATCCCAGAAGCAATCATATTCTTAATAATCGCCATTCTCTCTATTTCTCTTCCTTCAGCTCTACCTTCAGCTCTACCAATCTCTCTACCTTCTTCCTTGGCATATTCAATGGTATTCTTGTAATCTGAGACAAACATAAGCGAGTTCTTGTATAGTTGATATTCGTTTGTGTCAAAATTAGCAAATTTTGATAA
>JAFNUQ010000070.1 GCA_017383945.1 Bacteroidales bacterium
CAATTCATTACCTCTATTGCGTTGAGCAACCACTGGGTAGTTGAAGGTGTGTGTCTCTGCCAGCCAGCGGTTCTGCCCAAGAAGTAAGGCTCAGAAACAGGTTTTACGATATCAGGAGTTGCGTGCCTGTTGCCAAACTCTCTTTCTTGCACAGGTGTTCCGTCGCTTTCTGTATCAGTGGTGCCATTGTTAAGAAGGTTCTTCCAAGAGAGGGTACCCATCTGGGCATCTGATTCTGAATCAGCTACCCAAGCAGCCATACGCGGGCTTGTCATATTGTTGCCAGGAGTTCCTGTTACATCACGGAAAGAGTTGTCTGTGAATTTCCAGAACTCAGGGAAATCGATAGTAGCTCTCATATCTGTCATCAACTCCGGTGCTCCGAAGATTGTACTAAAAGTGTCGCCTCTTACTCTGCCCACACGATACCCCACGATCTTATCCAATTGTTTAGCAGAGAGTTCTGCAGCAGGTACAAATTCGCTTGCTGGTGCATTGATCTCTCCACGCTGAGAAGGGTCCTCGTTGAGGTATACCATAAATCTTCCTGTCTCAGGGTCGAAGTAATCAAACACTAATCTCTCGCTCTTGCGTCCAAGAGCTACGATATCTTTCATCGAGTTGATCAGGCGGTCACGGTAATATGTGTTTCCTGTGCGTTCCCACTCAATCATCCAGTTTCCTGCATAGTATGCCCAGTCATTGAGGCTGCTCTTGATGTATGTGCCGCCCACTGCGCCCCAGGTGCTGATTCTGCGGGCATAGTCGTAGGCCTTTTCTGCGCCGAGCTGCTCGCTCATTCTCTCGCCAGTGAGTGCGTCTCCTCCGCTGAGGTAGTAGAGATAGCGCTTCATTGCTGCATAGCCGATGCGTGGCTGCTTGCAACCGTCACCCCAGTGGGTTACATTGTGGCGTGAGCCAAGCGGAGCAAATTGACCGATGTGGTGCACGTCCACTTCGCTGGTGTGCTTCTCAAGAGCTTCTGCCATAGTCCAGATGTCCTCACGTCCTGTTCTGAGGAAGCAGGTCCAGAGAAGCACGTTAGGAGCAAGCTCTACATTGTTCCAAGCCCAGCCACCAATATCATATCTCCAGTCGTGACGTGTAAAGTCGTAGTTATGCATCACGTCGCCGTAGTTCCAGAAGCCATACCAAGACCTGCTGTCAACCTGCTCTTTGTAGAATGCAAGGTTCTCGTTGAGCTGACGCTCAATATCGGCAAGCACAGGGTGGCTTGTGTCAGGAAGTCCCCAATAATCACCAAAAGCCTCTACCTTCTTGAAATATTCAGGTGTGCAGCTGAACTGAACTGGCTTCTGCACAGCCTTGGCTACATTGAGGAGCTCGGTATTATCCGGAATATTATCAAAAAGTCTGATTTCCAATGTTGATCTATGACCTACTCCATATGGAGATTCCCAACCTTCTTTGTAGTCCTCATAGTTGATCTTAAGATCGTGTCCCACAGTGTCATAGTGACGCATATCCATAGCCGGTGCATCAGGAGACCAGAGCCATGCGGTGAGTGTGCCCACAGGCTTGCCGCCACCATCTACCTGAAGCGAAGCCGGATAGCTCTGCCAGAAGTCTTTTACGCCCACGAAGATGCTGCCGCTGCAGTCGCCAAGGAGGGCTCCGCCTAGAGCTCTTCCTCCGTCAACAACGTGAAGCCAGCTGCTTTCAGGGCTGGTGCGCTTGTCAATCGAGAAGCTGTTAGGATTGGTCTGCGTGATGCGCATATCTCCCCATACAGGACAGGTCAGCAAAGCTGCTTTCTCCCTCTCGCTGAGGTCTTTCTGATCTGGGAGTTTAGCTCCGCGAAGGTATTCCTGGTAGTTGTCCATAAACACTTTGCCTGCGCTAGGTCTGTAACCTGGAGCCAATCTCACCGGCTGACACCAGAATCCTGCACCGTCCTCGCCTTCGCCGGCAAATCTCACGTGACGGTTATGATCTTCCTCGCGGAATGGCACGTCAAACGCCACGCCAAGACCTTTGATGAAATCCTGACGGCCGTCGCTGTCAAAGAAGAATGAGTGAGTCAGAGTGATGGTCGGCATATCTTTATACATCACGCAGAAAAGGGTAAACGGCAACCATTCGCGGCTTCCGCTCACTGACTTGTGCTTGCCTGAGATTCTCACGACAGCCTTAATATGATCATTGCGGCTGATGCTCACTTCCTCTACCTTGCTCTCAAAGTCTTCATACTGCACGTTGCGGCCGTCTCTTGTTTCAAGCACGGCGACAAGTCTTGCATCTGAGCTGATAAGCTTACCGCCTATGCTCATGTTTTTGATGAGGCTTCCGCCTGTTGCAGGGAAGAAGCATTGCATCGCTCCTGTATTGACTGTGATACCTTCTGCTGTCTGCTGTGCAAGTGGCAGAGCTGCAGGAAGATCCACCTTCTTAAAAAGCTTTTTCTTTGGAGCCGGGGTGATCTCAAGAGTCATCTCATCCATGCCAGGTTCAGCAATGGCTGCGAGGCCGATCCACTTGATTGAACCGTCCGGCCAAGATGCAAGTATGCTTGAGCTGTTGTCAAGATATTGGCCTTGGCTGCTTATGTGGAATGTGGCACCTGGTTTTACTTCTCCCTTGGCAAAAGGTACACCCCAAGAATGTCCCTGACGGACCTTGGTCTCTCTGCCTTCTAGGTTTTTAAGTACAATAGATTGAGCTGAAAGTGTCACGCAAGACAACGCAACCGCCAGCAAAAGAGTAAGGTTTTTCTTCATTGTGATATTGTATTTGTGGCTATTACAAATATAATTCTTTTTGTATCTTTACCGACAATAAAGCTCAATATCTATGAAAAAAGTACTTTTAACCATCCTTGCGGCAGCTTTATGTTTTGCTGCTTGTGCCCAGAAGGCACCTAAATCAATCAAGCTTCTTGAGCCTTCATTTGACGAAGGTATGACTCTTATGCAGGCCCTCAAAGAACGCAAGTCTTCATCTGGTTTTACAGAAAAAGAGATTCCTCTTCAGGACCTTTCAAACATTATATGGGCCTCTCTTGGCGTGAATCGTCCGGATGGACGTCGTACTTCTCCGACAGGCTCAAATCGCCAGGAAATCGAGCTGTATGCCTTCTTTAGAACAGGAGTTTACTGGTATAACTACAAGACCCACACCCTTGAATTAGTCAAAGAAGGGGATTATCGATCTATCACAGGACGCAAGGATGCCCAGACGGCATATATGAACCTTCTGTTTATTGCCGATACAACAAAGACAGGTCCTGGAAACAAGCCTGGCGATGCAAACACTGTTTCCTATGTTAATGTGGGCTATGTCTCACAGAATGTATATCTTGCCTGCGCAAATGCCGGCATCGGCAGTCGCGCACGAGGTGGCTGGGATCAGCAGAAGGTCGTTGAGACCCTCAGCCTCCCAGAGACTATGATCGTAGTTCTCGGACAGACGGTAGGTTACTGCGAATAAGCGCTAAATCAGCGTGTTCTGATATCTATTGAGGCGTTGTCTATCTCGCTGTTGACGGTGAGAGTGATGACGCCTTTCTCGTCTTTGATTGAGCGTACGACAGCGAGGGCTTTACCGCTGAACATGGCTTTCTGCGTGCCTTTCAGGCAAAGTGTATCAGCTGCATTGCCGTTGTCAACACCGAAGAGTTCGCCCTTTCCGCTGACGCTGAAATTGAGCATATGGTCGGCTGTAGGAATAGGTCTGCCTTCGCTATCTACAGCTTCCACTGTGATAAAGCTCAGATCATAGCCATCAGCCGAGATGGTCTTTCTGTCTGCGCTAAGTCTTAGTTTTGTCGCTTCGCCTGCAGTGATGCGTTCCGCTCTGGCTACCTCCTTGCCGTCCTTGTAGGATACGGCTTCAATAATGCCAGGCTCAAAAAAGACTTCAGGCCAGAAAGCATGCAGGCAGTCGCTTGTCTTGGCGCTGCGTCCCAAAGACTTCCCGTTGAGGAAGAGCTCAACCTCATCGGCATTGTTGTAGTAGGCCCAGATGTCAATCTTGTCACCCTCGTTCCAGTTCCAATGTGGCAGCAGATGAAGCATAGTCTCGTCTGTCCACTCTGACTGGTACATATAGTAGCTATCCTTAGGGAAGCCGGCTAAATCTATGAAGCCAAAGTAGGAACTTCTTGATGGCCAACCAAATGCGGTCGGCTCTCCGAGGTAGTCAAATCCTGTCCATACAAAAGTTCCGGCCACAAAATCGCGGTCGCGCACAGGGATCCAGGCATTCTGGTGTGTGGTGGTCACGCTCCACATTGAGCGGCAGTTGTCGTAGGCTGTACACTGATTTGGAGTAGGCTCATCAATTCTGCCAAATCCTTGTCCGTCAGGGAGTGGGCCCCACTGTGGAACAATGCGCAAGCCGGTAGATGGTTGATAGTAGATGCCACGGCTATTCTGTGCCGATACTGTCTCAGAAGCGAGAATCGGCATACCAGGGAACCACACTCTGAGTGAGTCGTAGCCGTGTGAGCGGTAATTGAGTCCGATGACATCAAGCGCTCCGCTTTTGTAGATATTGTTTTCCTTTGAGAGCTGGTGTCCTCCGCAAGATACGGCACGGGTGTCGTCTTGGCTGCGTACGAGTTCTGCAAGATGGCGCGATAGGGCTCTGTTGGCCTCATTTGCCTCTGGCGTCCTTCCTCCTTGCTCAGCGATCTCGTTGCCGATGCTCCACATAATTACGCTAGGGTGGTTGCGGTCGCGCTTCACTATGTCTGTGACGTCTGCTTCATGCCACTCGTCAAAGAATCTGCCGTAACC
>JAFNUQ010000071.1 GCA_017383945.1 Bacteroidales bacterium
ATGCGCAAGGTTGAGATCACTAACCCAGGTGATACAGAGTTCCTCAATGAGGAGATGGTAGATAAGTGGAGATTTATTGATACCAATGCCCGCATCTTCGGCAAGTTCATTGTCCTCAGCGCTGGTGGTTCTGAGAAGTATCAGCCTGGTGATATTATCGATGCAAGAGAGATGCGTAGTGAGAATGCTTCACTCGGCAGACAGGGGCTCGACCTCTTGGTTGCTCGCCCAACTCAGCCGGCAACAGCAAAACTCATTCTTCAGGGTATCACTCGTGCTGCTCTCAAGACAGACAGCTTCATCTCCGCAGCTTCATTCCAGGAGACAACCAAGGTGCTCAGCGAAGCCGCAATCCGTGGTCGAGTTGACTTCCTCGAGGGTCTTAAGGAGAACGTCATTTGTGGTCACCTGATTCCTGCAGGTACTGGTCTGAGAAACTATCAGGACATTATCGTGGGACGTAAGGACGAGCTTGTAGCTGACCTTAATGAACTTTAATATTATTTATTAAATACTACGCGCAAAGAAAGCTGACCAGAAATGGCCAGCTTTCGTTTTTTATATATGTGAAATAAAAATTATCTCAATACCTTGTTGAGCTCTTTCTTGAGATCGCTCTCACTGTTGATCTGTGCCTGACTCATCTCACCGTTTATGATGAGGATAGAAGTAGGAAGTGATGCAAGGTTGTAAGATGATACTGCAGAAATAGCGCCTTTACCATCATTTACATTGATCCAAGGGAGTTTCTGAGACTTTACAACTGATCCCCACTGTGCCTTATCTGGAGATACGCACACTGAGTAGATTTCAAGACCCTTCTTTGCATAGCTATTATAAAGTGGGAGAAGAACCTCGAGGTTGAGCATCTTCTGTGCTGCATCAGAAGCATCCCAGAAGTGAAGGATGATAGCTTTATTTTCAAGAGCTGTGAGAGACTTGCGCTCGCCATTGATGTCAGGAAGGTTAATCTCTGGGAAAGCGGCCTCCTGCGCATTTCTGATCTGAGTCTCGATCTCAAGGATCTGCTCTCTTCGTGCTGCCTCCTTATCAAGAGCTTTAACATATCTTGAATCAGGATATACAGTCTTCAAAGAGTCAGCAGCCTTTCTGAAGAAGAGAGCGTCAGTAGTCTGTCCGAAGATAGGAGTCTGCTGACCAAGATTCTCGTAGAGGACTGGAATTACAGTGAGTGAGAACGGGTTCTCCATCACATATTTTACAGATGCTCTGTAGTGATCGATGTAAAGTTTGCTGACAGCCTTGCTATCCTCTCCGGCAGCAAGAATATCCTTGACAAACTTAGTATAGGCTTTGTCAACAACCGCAAGCTTGGCTGAACCCTCTGAACCTTCTACGGTGTAATCGCCGAGAGCGTTGGTGGTTACAGATACTTTCTCTCCATTTTCAAGCAAGAGTGCTGCAACTCTATTTTCTCCGGCAAAGAGGTAGATAAACTCAGGCTCACCTTTCTGCACGTCAAGGCTGTATTTGAACTTGCCGTCTGCAGAAGTCTTGATGGTATCCAAAGTGTTGTACTTGTTGACATCTAGTTGACGGACGATAATCTCCTGATCTGCGCCGTCTACAAATGTTCCGTTGATCTGAGCCTGATGGCTACAAGAAGTCAGCCCCAGTACTGAAAGTGCGAGGGCTGAGAAAAATGCTTTATAAGCGTTCATATTCTGTTAATATTGCGGCTGCAATGTCAGCCATTTGCTGTTTTGAAATCTCTGGGCGTGTCTTGCGGAAATCCATATCTCCTTCGCTCTGCATCGGCACAAGGTGGATGTGAGTATGTGGAACCTCCATACCAAGCACAGCTACACCAACTCTCTTGCAAGGAACGGCAGCCTTGACTGCAAGTGCTACCTTGCGTGCAAAGGCCCAAAGTCCCTCGTAGATCTCATTGTCAAGAGAGAAGATATAATCGTCCTCTACCTTCTTAGGAATCACCAGAGTGTGACCTGCAGTGAGCGGGCTGATGTCAAGGAAAGCATAGAAGTCTTCACTCTCTGCAACCTTGTATGAAGGGATTTCCCCGTTAGCGATTTTTGTAAAAATAGTAGCCATTAGAATGTAATGTCTAGAATCTTGAACTTAATCACACCACTAGGAACATGAGCATCTACAATCTCGCCTTTGCTGTGTCCGAGGAGAGCCTTGGCGATAGGAGCAGTAGAAGCCAGCTTTCCTTTTGAGAAATCTGCCTCAGACTCACCCACGATAGTAAACTCCATTATTCTTTTATTGTTGAGGTTTTCAACCTTTACTGTGTTAAGCATCTGAACCTTATCTGTATTGAGCTGTGATGAATCCAGAACCTTAGCGTTGATGATCTTATTCTGGAGTTTTGCGATCTTGAGCTCAAGTAGTCCCTGCGCCTCACGTGCTGACTCATATTCAGCATTCTCTGAAAGGTCTCCCTTCTCGCGAGCCTCTGCAATAGCTGCAGACATTGCAGGACGCTGTGCGATAGCTTCCTGTAGCTCCTTTTTGAGGTTGTCGAGACCTTCTTGACTCATTAAATGAACTTCTGCCATAGTTATCTTTAGTTAATTAAAAAGGAGTCCTGCCACAATCACGGCAGAACCCTCAAATGTTGTTTTACAAAGGTAGTAAAATTAGTTTATTTATCAAATTTTGGCTTCATGATTTCGGAGTAAATCACCAGTTTCTGGGCTTCCGTCAATCTGTCGCTAAATTGCTCTTTTTCAACGTCTTCTTTCTTTGCTTTAGGCGCGGCCTTGCGGATGGCCTTAGGGGCTTCTACCGGTGGCTTGACCTCAGTTCTCTCCTGCTCAAAAAGATATTCCAGTGGAGTGCTGAACTCCTGCTCCTGCTGAATCTCATATTCAAACTTTGCCTCACGATCGATGGGCTCGGATTTGACTTGCGGAGTGCCAGATTGCGCGCGTTTCCTGCTGTCGCGAATCGCCATCGCAACCGGCAGAGCAAACATCAATATGACCACCAAAAACTCCATACCGCAAGTTCGCAAATAATCCTTAAAACTCCAAACTCTCCTAGAATAAGTTGTTCTTCTTGCTCACTGTCGGAGTAAACTGTTTGAGATAGAATGGCTCAAAATATGCGCAGTTTTCAAACCTCTGCTGCTCATAGGCGCTTTGTGCCAGGCCGGCCATTGCCGAAGCCTTGGGCTCGGTCTGCATAAACAATGCGTTGTCGCTTGTCAATACCGGTCTGCATTTGTCAGCGCCATCGCCCACAAAAAGCACTTTGCCCTGAGCAAGCTGCTCGGCATAACTATCCTCCTGAACAATCACTGCTTCCACTTCGCTGAGCTTCTCGCCTGAAGGCGAATATATGCAGCTGTAAACCTCCATTCTGCGCGCATCAATCATCGGTACGATATAGCTGCATTCCTCTGCGGCACCGGCGTCAATCGCTTGGCGTACAAGAACTTCGAGTGTGCTCACAGAGATGAGTGGCAGCCCGCACGCAAAGCACAAACCCTTGGCAGTAGAGGATCCTACCCTCAATCCGGTATATGAACCGGGGCCGGAGCTCAAAGCTACAGCGTCACAATCCTTGATTTTAAGGCCAGCTTCTTCAAGCACTTCGCTCACAAACGGGGCGGTGAGGCTGGCGTGTGCACGAGGAGCGTCGCTTTGTCTGTATGCTGTGCATTTACCATCTATGGCGAGAGCCACAGAACAAAGAGCTGTAGAGCTCTCTATGAGTACTATCTTAGACATTGAGTCCGCTGATAAAAGATTTGAAATATGGGAATATCTGCTGAGAGATGTCCTTGATCTTGTTGTACACAACAGCATTGTCAAGGGCTCCATTCTTGAGCAGATCAAACTGGCTGTTGAGACTCTCAAAAATCATAATCAGGATGCCAAGGATGAGGCCGACCTTGATGATACCAAACACCAGACCAAGAAGGCTGTTTAGCCAGCCTAAAGTGATGGCTTTGAGGAGTTTAGTGACGAGAGAACCCAGTACCTTGAGAAGCAGTGTGATGATGACAACTATGAGTACAAAGGAAAGTATCTGAAGTAGCTTAGGGTCCATGTTGATGGACTCTGAGATCCAGGTGCTGAATGACGATGAGAAATGAAATGCTGCCCAGGCGCCAATCAAGATAGCGATGGTTTCAATTACTTCTCTGAC
>JAFNUQ010000072.1 GCA_017383945.1 Bacteroidales bacterium
AAGCAGAGACAGTGCCGTCGGTAGAGCCGTTATCCACCACAAGCACATCGCATGGGTGCGAAGAGGCCTCAAGACTTGAGAAGCACTTCTGCAACCACGGCATCGCATTATATGTAACGACGACTACAAGGACTCTAGGCATTGCGCAAACGATTATAATACTTGATAAACAATTGCTTAGGGCTGCGACAAGAAAGAACGGCAGCGCAGATGTGTGCAAATGTCTGCAGCTTGATTTTGTTTTCTTCGCTTCGCGCGAATGTATACCTCAGCGCAGCTTTGGCACATTTGAGTGCTTCGGCAGCAAAAACACCGGCAGCTAGCAGCAGATACTTCAAGCATTTGCCTTCGCTGAAGAAAATCAATGAACCACGGACAGCCGCAGGACGCACAGCAGTGGAAATTTTTGTCGCTGTCGTGCGCCAGAGGTGCACTATGGTCGCATCAGCATCCACATAGAGCTCATATCCTCTCTTGCGGGCGAGAGTCGAGAGTGCAAGGTCCTCAGGGGTGAAGAAATACCTCTCGTCAAAGAAACCCAGCTCCTTGAAGACATCTGTCTTGATCAAAAAGGCAGCGCCTGTTATGTTATATGTCTGATAGACCTGATCAAAAAGCGGCGTGAGACCTTCTATATTGTTGATGGGCTCCTTATAGCAATGCCACTGCTGAAGGAAATACTTGCGTGCAGGATAGACGGGACGACCGCACAACTGAAGACTGCCATCAGCGTTGAGAAGCTTAGGGGAAACTATTGCTGTGTGTTCAGGAAGTCTCTCAATATCAGCAACTAAACGTGCAATAGTATCTTCTGTCATCAAAGTGTCATCGTTGAGCACAAAGCAGTATTTTCCTATTGCCTGACGCAGTGCAAGATTATTGTTTTCTGAAAAGCCGCGGACTTCGTTGCTCTCAATAAATTTTACCCAAGGATAATCCTGACGGGCCTTGGCCAGGTTTTCCTTTGAGAACAGATAGGCTACGACCAGAGTCTCCTGCGGCACAGAGCAATGCTTGCTGATGCCATCCAGACAAGGATATAGGTTATCCAGCCTGTTCATACAGACTATCACTATACTCACTATTGGACCCTGTGTTGACATAATTGAGTGCAAGATACAAAAAAAGGGCTAAATCAGCCCCTCCGGAAGATCCAAGTTCAACTCTCTGCGCTCAGGATCTGCAGAAATTATGAAATCCTCGTGCAGAGGAATCAATGTATCCCCCACATAAATACAGAGATTTCCAGGGATAGGTTCAATGCCCTCAATCTCTCCTACAGGCTCACCTCTGTTAAGGAGCATCCAGCCTGTGAAGTCATCCTCATCGTCATCTTCCCATTCGCCCTCAATAAAGACATCTCTGCCCACAATCTCTTCTGCGTCTTCAAGCGTGAAAACATCATTGAGATGCACAATCGCCTTGGATGTACCTCTTTTCTGAAGGCTCTGAATAAAAAACGGAACCGGGAGTTCATCAAAATAGATGAATACCGGTTCCTTAAGATTAATGTCTTCGACAGCGATGTCGCGCACACTCATCAGAATGCCGCCATCGGTGCCATTGGACTTAAGAATCTTTGCAATCTGGAGCATTAAGCCTCAACAGCCTCTTCTGCAGCTTCCTCAACTGGAGCCTCAGCAGCAGCCTGAGCAGCAGCAAGCTCAGCAGCCTTTGCAGCGATAGCAGCAGCGCGTGCCTCGTTTACCTTTACTTCCTCAGCCTTAGCAGCCTTCTTAGCCTCAATTGCAGAGTTCTTGATGTTTGACTTCTTAGCCTCGAGCTTTGCAGCAGCCTGTGCCTTCCAATCTGCAAACTTCTTGTCAGCCTCAGCCTGAGTGAGAGCACCCTTAGCTACACCGCCATCAAGGTGGTGACGAAGGAGAACACCCTCGTAAGAGAGGATACGACGTGCAGTGAGAGTAGGAGTAGCACCCATCTTAATCCATGCAAGAGCGCGCTCTGAATCGAGGTTGATAGTTGCAGGGTTAGTGTTTGGGTTGTAAGAGCCGATCTGCTCGATGTAACGACCATCACGTGGTGAACGTGAGTCAGCCACAACAATGTGGAAGAATGCGAAATTCTTCTTACCGTGGCGCTGGAGACGAATTTTAACAGCCATTGTGAATCTGTTTTTAAAAAGTTAAACCTATAATTATTCCTTCTCGAGGAATGGGGTGCAAAGGTAAGCAAAAATTATTTATGCTGCAAGTATTTGAGTCCCGGATGGTTGCGACTGCTCTGCCCCGGAGGGAGAAGGTAGTCGCGCTGCACGCCACAGCGCCTCAGACACCACATAAAACTGATCTGGTCGCGACGGCAGAAGTTGTTAATGCGCTCCCACCAAAGCTCGTCCAGAGCAATAATTTCAGGCCTGTTGTGACGACGGAAGATAATATTGTTCTCCATCAAGCCCTTGTGCTGCCTCTCTCCGTGGAGGAAAAGCCATATCCAGACTTTCAACAAGGCAAAATCTGAGATATATTTCATATCGCGGCACTTGCGTGCTTCGGCATAGACACAGTCGCGAGTAGGGTGTGCAACGCCGCTATAGCCCACACCGGCACATTGCTTGGTGTGCAAGGCCTTATATATGCTAGCATCTGTGATTGCTATATTTCCGTCTATCCAGAGACTGACTTCATATTGGGGAAGCAGAACATGAGGATGTGTCTTGGGATAGCGCGAGAGCAACTGAGGGTCTGCAATATCTACATCCAGTTCCCTGATCTGCCAGGCTCCATCCTGCTCACAATGCTTCTCTCCCTTACCCACAAAGCAGATAAAGTCCACATCGGGAGCCACTACCGCAGGCTGCTGCAGCTTGTCGTAGGCTCCGATTATACAAGTATATATCGCTATCCTCTCCATTTTCTCTCTGGCAATTTAATAAGGCTGCCCATCCACTCGTCTGCACTTTCCGGATCAAAAGGAACAAAGCCGCTCCAATGATAGAAAGTATATTCTCCAAAATATATCTGACCTCCCACTTCATAGAAATCCATCCTCACGTGAGGAATGCCTTCCGAGAGCTTTGCCGCAAGGGCTTTCATCTCCTCAAATTGCTGCGGCTTGTCCGGGGTGACAGCGGCATTTGGATGCCCGTTGCGGATATCCAGATGGCGATACTGCATATCAAAGAAATCAAATTTTGTCTCTTCAGCTGCCGCTCGCTGCGTCGCTACAAACATCACTTCAGGCTTGCCGTCAAAGCAGAAGAATTTGTAATCGTTTATCTCGCCTTGAAGCAGAGGTTCAACGATAATGCGTGGGGTGACAGACTTGTATACCCATTCGCGCATGCGCTTATAAAAATCTCGTTTCAGCGCCGCATTGAGCTGCACTGCGGCTGCCTGCTTGTCAAAAGCAGCCTTATCATAGCAGATAATTGTGCTTCCGCTATCGTGAGTGCACTTGAGCACAAAGCTCTGTGGCAGACTGTTCCAATCGATTTCTTCCGCCTTGCTCCAGACTCCAAGAGTCGGAATAACATACTGCTCTCCTATCTTTTCTGCAACCAGACGCTTCGCCTCAACTTTGTCTACCAGCTTGTGATATAGCGGGTTACGATCATAAAGCTTGAGCCATTGGAGCTTCTCGTTATATGTCTTAGGGTGCTTCAGGTCAAGAGGCTTGCCCATCGAGCGGACAAACTGAGCCTCCAAGAACAAGCGATCCGGCATCTGGCGAAGAGGCTTGCGCAGCAGCCATGCTCTCTCTCCCGGAGTGAGGGCAATTGCAAATGTCGCCACAGCCATAGAACCCCAGGCACTGACGCAGACGAGCAGCAAGCGCAGCCAGCCTTGTGGCACAAGCAGATAGCATAGCAGCGGAAGTATATATGAAAGCGCCGTCACGAGCAGAAGCTTACCCATCACGCTTCGCATAAATTTATCAATCGGGAAGCCGGTATCTCTGCTCACAAGCACGAGTTTCTGCACAAAAACCAGCAGGTATATGCTGATAAGCACTATATAAGCCCAGACGGGCGAAGCTCCAAGCTTGTAAGAGAGCCACACACAAGGCACAACAAGCAATGAAGTCAGACCTGTAACGAGATAATATCGCTTCACGTCTCCTGTGGCCAGCTTGAGGGTGAGCAGGCTGTTTCCGGTCATACCTATCAGCAGCGACACCAGCGTGAGCACGGCAAAATCGCTTGCCTGGTCAGGAAGCGGACCAAGCCACAGAGAGAGTATCGTTTCCGCCTCAAAACTCAGCGGAATCAGGAACATCATCACCACGAGGTATGAAAACTTTGCTCCTTTGCGCACGAGTTCAAAGCAGTATTCTTTATTTCCGGCAGCCCAACTCTTGGTGATCTGAGGATTAAGGGCGGTCAGGAAGTTGGAGACAAACTGCTTTACGATATTTTCCACCTGCGCCGCAACGCCTCTTGCCGCATTGAGCACAACTCCGAAGAAACTATTTATGATGAGTTCAACGCCCTGATTGTTAAGGACGTAGGCACTAGCTCCAAGCGAAGACCATCCGGCAAACCCACTCATTTCCTTAATGAGCGAAGGGTCAAACACCAGACGTCCTCGGCTCTCCTCGAAATGATGGCGGCAGTATGTACCATAACTCAAGCGCACGATGAGCGCAACCGCAAGCATAAGGAATGCATAAGTTGCTAGCTTGTCGTAGCTCGACAGGAGAAGAAGCACGGCAACCGTGAGCTTCAGAACTGCTTCGCCGATGCTTATATAGGCAAATGCCGACATCTTCTCGTGGGCCACGATAGCCGCATTGTATGGAACCGACAAGAGATTGATAATCAGCACTCCCAACGAGCAATGAAGCACTGTGCGGGCGACCTCCAGACGACCTTCCGGCAGCTCCATGCGGTTATTGAGCCACCACATGCCGACTGTTTCAATCAAGACAGCGAGGATCGCGGCAAAAATGAGCTGGATTATGACTCCCGTGGAGAAGATTCTGCGAAGCTTGGATTTATCTCCCCTCTCCAACTCAAACGCCAGATAGCGGCTGATCGCATTGGATATGGATGTTGTAATGAATGTAAAGACAGTCACAACTCCACCCACGGCATTATAGACGCCATAATCGGTGATACCGAGGGTTCTGATCACCACGCGATAGGTAAAGAGTCCTATCACCATCATCAGAAGCATACGGAAATACAGCAGGAGAGTGTTCTTTGCTATCCTTCTGCTATTTGCCGAGATATGACTTCCGTTTTGCGACATTACTATTTTTCAAAGATTCCAAACACAGCGGAGCCGGAGCCTGACATACTCGCATAAACAGCACCCTGCTCATAGAAATCTGCTTTAAGTGCAGCGATTTCAGGATATAAAGGGAATACCGAATCTTCAAAATCGTTGACCAACTCTTCCTTCCACTGCTCAATCGGAAGCTCAAGAACCCCTCTCAGAGCTGCTCTTGCCGACTCTCTTCGATCTCTTGGAATCACGCCAGAGTAGGCCTCCTTGGTGCTGACTTTTACACCTCGTGGAGTTTCTACTCGGATTTCATAATTGCTCAGGTCAATCGGGTAATCTCTGAGCACCTCGCCCCTGCCCTCTCCCAACATAGGACGATTGTAGATAAAGAACGCACAATCTGAGCCTAATCGGGCAGCATACTGTGCAAGGGTCTCATCAGATAGTTTAAGTTCATACAACTCATTGAGGGCCTTCAGGGTAAATGCCGCATCGGCAGAACCGCTTCCAAGTCCAGCACCTACAGGGGTGCGCTTGGTCAGGCGAATATGAGTCTTTGGAATGCTAAAATCAGTTTCTATGAGCTTGAGGGCACGGAAAGAAAGATCCGTTGCCGGGTCCCAATCTCCTCCTATCAGTTCAATGCTACTCTCCGGCCTGCTAGATGGAAGCACTTCCAGCTCGTCACTTAGCCCAAAATAGGGCACAAAGAGTGTCTCCAGATCGTGAAATCCGTCCGGACGTTTCCTCAGTATGCTCAGACCGAGGTTGATTTTAACATTTGGATATAGAAGCATTATAGTGTTGCGTAAATTTCTTCTTTTATCTCTTCGCTGAGGTGCTCTATCACCGGTGCAAGGAATGCAATCTTCTGGAAGCGCTCCGCATCCTCTTTGGCTACGCCTCGCGAACGCATATAGAACAGCTGCTGAGCATTGAGTGCGCCCGAAGTGGCACCGTGGGTACACTGCACGTCATCGGCATAAATCTCCAGCTGCGGTCTGCTTTCCATCTGGGCATCCTTGCTGAGCAGAAGCGAATGCACCTGCTGGAATGCGGCTGTCTTCTGTGCATCCTGCGCCACATAGATAAGTCCTTCAAAGTTGACTTTTGCTTTGCCGCCGACAATACCCTTGAAGAGCTGGTTGCTGCTGGCGTGAGGACTTTGATGCTGCATTTGCACATTGATATTCAATCTCTCCTCTCCAGTGCAGACAAACACTCCCTTAATCTCCGCATTTGCCTCAGGGCCAAGTAGTTGAATGTGTAAATCCACATCGGCACTCACGCCCGGAAGAGCTACAAGACTCAGCGAGATACTCTGTGATGCTTCCACACAGATGCTTGAAGGGACCTCGTCGCGACCTATGATGTATATCTTATTATCCATTGAAGCTTTCAAATCCGTTCTTTTCTATCTCTGCTATTAACTCTCTGCCGCCGCTCTTGACGATACGACCATCTTTAAGGATGTGCACATAATCCGGCACAATGTATTCCAAAAGACGATGATAATGGGTGATGATGATAGACGAAGTCTGAGGGCTTCTGAGCCTTGACACGCCATCGGCAACGATGCGAAGCGCATCCACATCAAGACCGGAGTCGGTCTCATCAAGGATGCTGAGGGTCGGTTCGAGCATCGCCATCTGGAAGATTTCGCTGCGCTTCTTTTCTCCGCCGGAGAAGCCTACATTGACCTCTCTGCGCGCAAATTCGCCCTTCATCTGGACAAATGCCATTTTCTCCTTGAGAAGCTTGAGATATTCTGCTGGCTTGAGCTCAGGCAAGCCGGCTGCCTTTCTGCGCGCATTGACTGCGGCTTTCATAAAAGCAGTGATGCTCACTCCCGGGATCTCGATAGGATACTGGAAGCTGAGGAAGATGCCTGCCCAGCTGCGCTCCTCAGGGCTGAGTGCCAGAAGATCCTCTCCATTATAGCTGATACTTCCCTGGCTCACGTTAAATTCAGGACGTCCGGCGAGCACTGCACTGAGAGTACTCTTTCCGGCTCCGTTTGGTCCCATAATGGCATGCACCTCACCTCGACCGATGCTGAGGTCTATACCTTTGAGGATTTCTTTTCCTTCGATGCCTGCCTTCAGGCCTTTAATGTCTAATAATATATCGTTCATAATTTATGCTTTCTTGTATAGTTTATACCAGTTAATCAACGAGACTACCGCGTTGATGAGGTAAAGTGCACTTACTATCGGCATGAACACAAGGCCTGCCGAGATGTATAAGGTGAGGTTGGCAATATTGACAAAAAGCCAAGCAATCCAACACTCAAATTTCTTCTGCGCCGAGAGGAACTGTGCTGTGAGTATGAGTGCCGTCACTACGCAGTCCAGGTATGGCAGAGGATTGTCCGTCTTGCTCATCAGCCAACCCCAGAGCGCAGCAAGCGACAGGGCGACTATGATGGTGATGATTCTGATCGGCCACGATAGCATCGTTACCTTGAGTTCACCCTGAGATGTGGTTTCTTCTGCGCGAGGGTGAGTCCAGCGATAATGCCCCAAAATATTGATGCACAATGATATCGGCTGAAGGATGAGGTTGGCATAGAGGTTTTTGTCCCAAAACATTACAGCTAGCAGTGCTGTGTAGATATAGCCTACCCAGAAGTTGTATTTGCTCGCCCTGCCGGCAAGAAATACTGTGGTCAAGCCAAATACAGCAGCAATGACGTCTATATGTGAGATGAGCCAATCCATTATCCTACCGATCCTTCAAGTGATATCTGTAAAAGTTTCTGGGCCTCAACCGCAAACTCCATAGGAAGCTTGGCGAGGACTTCCTTGGCATATCCGCCCACAATGAGTCCTACTGCATCTTCCGAATCTATGCCTCGCTGGTTGCAGTAGAAAAGCTGATCTTCACTGATCTTTGATGTCGTAGCTTCGTGCTCAAGGGTAGCACTTGGACAGTGGTTCTTGATGACAGGGAATGTGTGTGCTCCGCATTTATCTCCGATGAGCAGAGAGTCGCACTGCGAATAGTTGCGTGCATTTTCTGCACCCGGAGCCACATGGACAAGTCCACGATAGCTGTTCTGACTATGTCCGGCAGAGATACCTTTGGAAACGATGCGGCTGCGGGTATTGCGACCCAGATGAATCATCTTGGTGCCGGTATCCGCCTGCTGACGGTTATTGGTAACTGCCACGCTATAGAATTCGGATGAGGAATTGTCTCCCTTGAGGATGGTGCTAGGATACTTCCACGTAATGGCAGATCCTGTCTCGACCTGAGTCCAGCTGAGATGCGAGCCGCTTCCTTTGCAGATGCCTCTCTTGGTCACCAGGTTAAGGATACCGCCTTTGCCGTTTTCGTCACCCGGATACCAGTTCTGGGCGGTACTGTATTTGACATCTGCGTCTTTCTCAACAATAATCTCTACTACTGCCGCGTGGAGCTGGTGCTCATCACGCATCGGGGCGGTACATCCTTCCATATAGCTGACAGTTGAGCCCTCGTCTGCGATGATGAGGGTGCGCTCAAACTGGCCGGTTTCCATTGCGTTGATGCGGAAGTAGCTGGAGAGCTCCATCGGACATTTTACGCCCTTGGGGATGTAGCAGAAAGATCCGTCGGAGAAGACCGCCGAATTGAGCGCCGCAAAGAAGTTATCACCGACAGGGACTACCGATGCAAGGTATTTCCTGACAAGGTCAGGGTGTTCCTTGACTGCTTCTGAGAAAGAGCAGAAGATGATGCCTTTCTCGGCAAGGGCCTGACGATAGGTGGTTGTGACGCTGACTGAGTCAAACACGGCATCGACGGCTACGTTGCTTTTGACGCCTGCGAGGACTTCCCTCTCGTGAAGAGGGATGCCGAGCTTGTCAAAAGTTTCCATCAACTTAGGGTCTATTTCTGTAGGGCGTTCTGAGTCCTTCTTCGGGGCAGCCCAATAGATAATATTCTGATAATCAATCTCCGGCATATCAAGATGGCCCCAAGTTGGAGGGGTCATCTTCTGCCATCTTCTAAAGGCATCGAGTCTGAACTCCAGAAGCCAGTCAGGTTCCTGTTTTTTAGAAGATATAAGTCTGATGATGTCTTCATTGAGACCTCGAGGGATGTACTCCTGCTCGACATCAGTCACGAATCCTTCTTCATAGACTTTGCTGGTTATGTCTTTTATTATATCGTTCACTTCTTTATTCTTTACCTAATTTACAAATATAGCCGTTTTTTTCTTACTTTTGCTGAAACTAGCCCATATAACCATTTCCATCAAAACCTAACATTAAACTAAAAACAACTTTTAATAATTTAAAACCAATGAAAAAAACAAACAGCATTTTCAAATCAGCATTGATTGCACTTTCTTTGTGCATCGTGGCTAGTGCTTGTGCACCGAAGGAAAACCAGCTCCCTACAACCAAAAAGGGCATTATGGACGCATTTGTAGCCGGCACTCTTCCTGAGAGTTATGCCCCTGCAGCATTTTTCGTGCACTTTGCAAACAATCAGAAAGTCGGTATGCCGGCTGTCAATGCTCACCTTCAGTTCCTCCTCAAAACCAATGCCGACATCCTCAAAGTTCAGTTTGAGCAGAGAGTTCAGCGCGTTACAGACGATCTTGACAAGCAGGAGACTTGGGACAACATCGGCCCAATCCCTGTAGATTTCTACCGCCCAACCGTGGAGATCATCAAGAATATCAACGAGATTGCAGGTAAGGATGTTTATGTTGCTCCTACCGTTTACTCTGCATACCAGGTAGCTCGTCAGGCACTCGGTGATGAGAACATCGCTAAAGCAGCCGCTGAGCGTCCAGAGGATCTCAAGAGAGTTCTCGGTTACTATCTCGAGGCCCTTGAGTGGTATGTTCAGGAGTTGAAGAACATCGGCATCGAGAGTTTCTATATGACAACTCAGGGTGGCGAGATGAAATACAACTCAATCCCTGGTTTCTACAGCGATATCATCAAGCCTTTTGACCTCAAACTCATGAACCAGTGCCAGGAAGGTGCTAAGCTCACTCTTCTCCACATCTGCGACTGGGAAGGCACATATGATGACCTTACAAGATATCTTGATTACCCTGGCGATATCGTAAATGTTCCTCTTGCACTCAACGGCACTCCTGTGACTTTGAGCGATGCAGAAGAGCTCTTTGGTCGTCCGGTTCTCGGTGGCTTTGACAGAAAGGGTCATGTCATCAACAAGGGTAGCGTAGAGGAAGTTGCTGCTGTAGTCAAGGAAGCTATCGCCAACGGACCTAAGGGTCGCGTGATGATTGGCGCTGACTGCACCGTTTCAGACGCTCCTATCAAGAATATCCACGCTGCCGTAGCTGCAGCTCACAATTCGGGAGAATAATTATTATTTATGGATCAGCCGAAGCTGGAGCGAATGTTGCGTCTGATGCAGCTGCTCGCAAGCAATACACATTACAGCATCGACGACTTGGCCGATAAGCTTGATATGTCCTACAGGACCATTTATCGCTACCTCGACACATTTCGCTCCGCTGGCTTCGCTGTCACAAAACTGCATAGCAATGTCTACAAGCTCGGGGCTATGCCCAGCGGCACAGTAGACTTTGACAACTTGATCTATTTCAGCGAGGAGGAGGCCTACCTGGTAAACAATCTCATTGACAGACTTGACCCGACCAATGCTCTAAAGGTAGATCTGAAGCGCAAGCTCACTGCAATCTACAACAGCACAAGCATTGCAGACTATATCGACAAGGGTCACAATGCCAGCAATGTGCAACTCCTCTCTGATGCGATCAAGCAGAAGAAAAAAGTTATCCTTAAAAGCTACGAATCCGCTCGCAGCGGAAGCATCAAGGATCGTCTCGTGGAGCCATTTGGCTTCACTACCAATTATATAGATGTCTGGGCCTACGATCTCGGCGATTTCCACAATAAGCTTTTCAAGCTCGCGCGCATCGGAGAGGTCGTCATCTGCGACGAGAGCTGGGAATGCGAGAGCAACCACCGTAAGCAGGGAATGGACATCTTCCGGATGTCAGGCAAGACAGCAAAGCGTGTGAAGCTCCTCCTTAGCGTGAGAGCCAAGAACCTGCTGCTGGAGGAATATCCGCTTGCAGAAAGGGATCTGAGCGCAGCAGAAGACAAATGGCTGCTGGAAACCGACATCTACAATTATGCAGGCGCCTGCCGATTCTATGTCGGCCTGGCCGGAGAAATCAGCATCGTAGACTCTCCGGAATTTAAGGAATA
>JAFNUQ010000001.1 GCA_017383945.1 Bacteroidales bacterium
AAGCTCACCTGTAAATGGAACCTTTCTGCTTGCTCCTTCTGGCTCTGCTGGGTTGAGAGGACAATCAAACCACTCTACCTGACCTTCTGGCCAGTTGGTGATAGTGAGCTTGATAGGATCCTGAACTACCATATAGCGACGGGCTCTTGCGTTGAGATCCTGTCTCACACACCACTCAAGAAGCTGGATATCCATGAGCTGATCTCTCTTTGATACACCGATCTTATCACAGAACATCTTAAGGCTCTCAGGGGTATAACCTCTTCTGCGCACACCACAGAGAGTAGGCATACGAGGATCATCCCATCCGGCAACTAATCCCTTCTGAACGAGTTCAAGAAGCTTTCTCTTGGACATGAGGGTATATGTGAGGTTGAGACGTGCAAACTCGTACTGGTGAGATGGATAGATTTCAAGAACCTTGATGAACCAGTCATAAAGCGGACGGTGTACATCAAACTCAAGAGTACAGATAGAGTGAGTGATGTTTTCTATTGAGTCACACTGTCCGTGAGCATAGTCATACATCGGATAGATGCACCACTGGTTGCCTGTGCGGTGATGATGTGCATATTTGATGCGATAGAGAAGAGGGTCGCGCATCAGCATATTTGGATGAGCCATATCAACCTTTGCTCTGAGCACCTTCTCGCCCTCTGCATATTTGCCATCCTTCATCTCGCGGAAGAGCTGGAGATTTTCTTCAACACTTCTGTTGCGATATGGGCTATCGGTACCTGGCTTCTCTACGGTTCCGCGATTGCGAGAGATTTCTTCCTGAGTCTGGTCGTCAACATAGGCAAGGCCTCTCTTGATGAGCTCCTCTGCCCAGTCATACAACTGCTGGAAATAGTCAGAAGCATAGCATTCTTTTTCCCACTCAAAACCGAGCCACTTGATATCTTCCTTGATAGCATCTACATACTCGACATCCTCCTTTGCAGGGTTGGTGTCATCGTAACGGAGATTGGTTTTTCCGCCATACTTCTGCGCGAGGCCAAAGTTGATACACAATGACTTAGCGTGTCCAAGGTGGAGATATCCGTTGGGCTCCGGAGGGAAACGGGTGAGTATGCTTTCCACCTTTGCGGATTTGAGATCTTCTTCAATAATCTCTTCAAGGAAATTTAGCTTCTTAACTTCTTCCATACTGGTATTTTCTTAAAATCTTACAAAGATAATAAATTCTCACCAATATTATTCACCACAGCCTGCAGAAAGCTTAGGGTTAATGATTATTAATTATTTCGCAAAAATTAGTATTTTTGTACTTATGGCCCAAAGAGCGACTATATATCTTTATACCGACGGAGCAGCGAGCGGAAATCCTGGTCCGGGAGGTTATGGTATCGTGCTCAAATGCGGACCGTTGAGCAAAGAACTCAGCGGAGGCTATAGACTCACCACCAACAACAGGATGGAGATGATGGCCGTAATCGTGGGACTTGAGGCTATCAATTGGGACAGAGCTCAAGTGCAGGTATTCAGTGACTCTTCCTACGTGGTCAACACCATCACCCAAGGATGGAAGCGCAAGAAGAACCACGACCTTTGGGCAAGGATGGACGCGCAGTTATCCAGACTTGATGTGCACTTCAACTGGATCAAAGGTCACGCAGGACATCCGGAAAATGAAAAATGTGACCGCCTGGCAGTAGCAGCATACCAGAAGAAAAACCTTCCGCCGGATACTGTCTACGAAGAGACCAAGGAGGAAGCCGAAGGCCAGACAAGCCTATTCAAAGAATCATAACAGTAAACAATATATGCAGAACAAAAAAATCATAGTAGGCATCACCCAAGGTGATTCCAACGGTATAGGATACGAGGTGATTATCAAAGCCTTATCCGACCCACGCATCCTTGACCAGTTTACTCCGGTCATCTACGGATCATCAAAGCTTTTTGGATTTTATCGCAAGACCATACCTGAGATTGAACAGATGGATACAAATGCCATCACCAGTGCTTCTCAGGCTCACGACAAGCGCATCAACATCGTCAACTGTCTGTCAGACAACACTTATGCAGAGCCAGGCCAGGCAACAGCCGAGTCTGCAAAGGGTGCAATCCTGTCTCTCGAAACGGCTGTCAGAGAGCTCAAGGAAGGCAAGATTGACGTACTTGTAACCGGCCCGATCAACAAGAAGGCAATGGCTACCGAGGGATTTGGCTTCCCAGGCCACACAGAGTATATCCAGAACTCGTTTGAGACTCAGGATGTCGCTATGTTTATGGTGAGTCATCGTCTGAAGCTAGCTGTAGTTACCGGTCACATCCCTCTAAAAGATGTACCATCACAGATAACAGAAGAAAAGATACTCAGCAAGCTCAGACTGCTCAAGGATTCGCTTCAGAAAGACTTCTGTATAGACAATCCTCGCATTGCAGTCCTCAGCCTCAATCCTCATAGCGGTGACGGCGGACTTCTCGGCACCGAGGAGCAGAATATAATTATCCCTGCGATTGAAAAGGCAACAGCAGAAGGCATCAATGCCTTCGGACCTTTCTCTCCGGACGGATATTTCGGACTCAACCACTATGAGCATTTTGATGCTACCCTTGCAATGTATCACGACCAGGGCCTCTCGCCATTTAAGTCTCTCTCGTTTGAAGACGGAGTCAACTATACGGCCGGACTTCCTATCGTGCGCACCTCCCCTGACCACGGAACCGCCTATGAGATGGCAGGCCGCGACCAGGCTGACCCTAGAAGTATGAGAGCTGCTATCTTCACAGCTATCGACATCTACAAGAGCCGCATCAGATGGCAGGAGCTCCAGGATGGCAAGCTCAAGAATTTTGAAAATCCATTCCAGGACAAGCACAATGACCGTCCGGGACGTCCTCAGATCGCATAAAACAAGCACTATGTATAAAAAACTTATCAGTTCCATCGCAGCATTGATTCTGCCGCTTTGTGTCGCTCTCGCAGACGAAGGCATGTGGCTGCCGATGCTCATCTCGCAACGCATAGATGATATGCACGCCAAGGGCTTCAAGCTCGACGCAGAAGACATCTACAGCATCAATCAGGCTTCTCTCAAAGACGCGGTCGTGCTCTTTGGAG
>JAFNUQ010000009.1 GCA_017383945.1 Bacteroidales bacterium
GCACTGGATATAGCAATATCTACGAATACATACAAGGACGAGTTGCTGGCGTAGAGGTCAGAGGCTCAGAGATTCGCATCAGAGGAGAAAGATCAATTCTAGGAGATAACTCCCCTCTTTTCATTGTTGATGGAATGGTTGTAGATGACATCGGTTTTATTTCTCCTGATCATATTTCCAGAATTGATGTGCTCAAGGACGCTTCTTCTACCGCCATATACGGTGCAAGAGGAGCAAATGGAGTAATCATTATCACAACCCGTAAAACCAACGACTAAAGTGATTAGAAATATAATCTTTGATTTTGGGGCTGTATTGGTAGATTGGAATCCCAAGTACCTGTACGCCCCATATTTTAATGACGAAGAGAAGCTTAACTACTTCTTGGAGACAGTATGCCCATATACTTGGAATACTACTGTAGATGCCGGTCGCGATACTGAGGAAGCGATGGCAGAACGCATAGCTCTCTACCCTGAGTGGGAAAAAGAAATTCTGATGTACTATAGAAATTGGATCGGGATGATGGGCAATCACATTGAAGGAATTCTTGATATAGTCAAGGCCCTCAAAGAAAAAGGATACCGCCTTTATGGCCTTAGCAACTGGTCAAAAGAGACATTCCCTCTCATAGTAGATAACTATGAGGTCTTTACATACCTTGAAGGATATGTAGTATCAGGATTTGAGGGTGTAAAGAAACCTAGTCCTGAGATATATCAGATACTCCTGGATAGATACCAGATCAAAGCCGAGGAGAGCATTTTCATCGACGATAGCCCTGCCAACATCGAAGCAGGTGAAGCACAAGGCATCAAAGGAATACTATTTACAGATGCGGAGAGCCTTAAAGCTCAGCTAGAATCGTCTCACATGCTCTGACATAATCGCCGAGCTGGACTTTGATATCAGCGTCCAACGGCAGATACATATCAATGCGAGATCCAAATTTTATCACACCGCACTGCTGTCCTGCACGGCAGTGCTTTTCATTTTGTGCATAGCACACGATGCGCCTTGCAAATCCACCTGCTATCTGCTTGAAAAACACTTCCTTACCACTAGCAGTGCGCACACATACGCAAGTATGTTCGTTATCCAGAGAAACCTTCGGCTTAAACGCGAGCGAATGCTTGCCTGGATGGTATTTATAATAAATGACATCCCCGTCTACAGGCCAGAAATTGGCGTGCACGTCAAAGAAGTTCATATAGACAGACATCTGTATGCATTCGCGCTTGAGGAATTCTTTCTCTACTGCCTTCTGAAGAATGACCACCTTGCCATCCGCTACAGAACACACCTTGCTGCCATCGGCAGTTGTCTCTCGCGAAGGTACCCTGAAGAAAAACAGCTGCCACACGCATACCCACACCATGCCGGCAACAATGCCCCACACAAGCCAAGGGATGTGCACAAACACAATCAGCAATGCTGAAACTACTATGCAGAAGAGGTATACGAGTGCAATCGTTCCGCGCGAATTCTTATCAATCTTCATTACATCAGTTTAGTTAAGAATAGATAGGCAATAGCAAGAGGAATTGCTACAAACTGGCTGTCAAAACGGTCCAACATTCCACCGTGACCAGGCATAAACGAGCCGCTGTCTTTCACGCCAAATCGTCTCTTCCACTGTGACTCAAAAAGATCACCGCAGATGCCACCTACGGACATCAGCAAGCCAATTATAAGACAATGACTGAGAGGGAACGGCATCCAGCCCACAAAATGCATCAGGAGGCCGGAAATGACGCCCATAGCGACTCCGCCACCAAATCCCCACCAACTCTTTTTAGGCGAGATTTCAGGGGCAAGCTTGCGCGAATTTGGCCTCTGTCCCAAGAGCGAACCCACGCAGTAGGCGCCGACATCGGTCAGCCACACTACAATCATCATTGACAGGAGCAGCCAGCCATCATAAACCACGCCGTTCATCATAATGCTTGGAATCAAGCACACTGGAAGCGCAATATACAGAAGGCCAAGATATACAAGTCCCATCTGGTCATAATCTTCTGGCACTCCATAAAATACGGAAAGTAGAGGAATCAGCATTAAAGGGACCAGCACAAGCGCAATCCACTGAAGGCTCAAGCCATATAGGAAATAGCCGCAGAGCACAACAAATGCGATACAAGCGGCTGCAATAGCAAGTGCCTGCTGAAGCTTGTACTTAGTACCAAGGCTGATAGTATAAAACTCCTTGAGTGCCTTAAACATAATAAAAAGGAACAGGGCTGCAAAAAGCATCCTGTCCCAGATTACTCCAAAAACCATTACCGCAGTAAATACCACCGCAGAAAGTGTCCTTACAAGAAAATTATTCATTCTTCAATCTCTCCTCAC
>JAFNUQ010000073.1 GCA_017383945.1 Bacteroidales bacterium
AGTTCTAGTAATTGTTGTCTCCATCTTATTCATATACTTTATATCACAAATGTATAACACTTATATAACATTTGCAAGAAAAGTACTAAAAGATTAGATCAAAATATATTTCAGAATAAAGAGGGCTGCAAGGATGTACTTTGCAGGAGAGAGTTTCTTAATATTCTTGATTTGTTCCACCAATTCCTCTGCGGCATTTAGCACTCCACTGTGCTCGGTGTGATTTGGTGTGACACACCGAGCACGATTATTAAGAATACTTTACTCGAGATTACCGCAGTTGCTTGAGGCCTTCGTGACCGAGGGCCATCATCTTCTCGCAGTGGATGGTATTCTTTTCCTGAAGGTCACCGTCCCAGATGAGGAGGTCAGGGAGGGAGACTGCAAAGTAGTCCATCTTGACTTCGTCGAATATGTGCTTCTCGCCATAGCTGATCAGGCGGTGGAAGATTCCTCTTGCCTTGTCGTCCTGTCCGAGCTTGTGGTATGCGAGACCGGCGAAGTAGATCTTGTTAGGGTTGGCATCGTTGTAATACATTGCTGCAGCAGGCTCTGTAGGGCCTTCTGTGGCCTTGTTCCAGCACTTGCGTGCTTCCTCCATCTGTCCCATCTGCTCATATGCACAACCCATATAGTAGTAGAAGTCGTTGTCCTGCGCGTTGTGGAGCTTGCCTTCGCCGAGGTGATGCGGATATACCAGACACTGCTCGAGGAGAGCTACTGCCTTCTGCGGATCGCCGTCTGCCATAGCCTGCTGAGCGAGTGCTACTCTTGCTCTCTGATACTGTGCAGGGACTTTGCCTTCGCCTCCTTCCCAAGGGTGGAAGATGTGGGAGTCTAGCTTGGTCATCGCTTCTTCATATCTGCCAAGATCGTTAAGCAATGTAATCACCTCAAGCACAAGGTCATCGCGCTGCTCCACGAGGGCACTGTGGGATGAGAGGAAGTCATATCTGAATTCGGCCGGAGCCTGCATTGCCTTATACAGCTGATCAAGCTCCATCAGCACACGGCTGTCGGTCTTGTCGAGAGAGAAGGCTTTGAGCATATACTCTAGCGCAGTATCAGGATCGCCTAGCTTGTTGTACATTGCCAGAGCGAGGTTTCTCCATACTGTAGGGAACTTAGGATCGATTGTGGCGCTTTCCATCCAGAGACGCACTGCTTCGTCATATTGGCGCTTGTCATAGTAGAGGCAGCCAAGATAATAGCTGGCTCTTGCTCCGGTCCAGAGGTCGAGTGCACGGACGTCTTCGAGTCTGTTAGGGAAGCAGCAATAGCTGTCGGTTGACTCGGCTTTATTCCAAGCCTTGTGTGAACCTTCCACATCGTTGAGCTCCCAGAGGAACCAAGATTTGTAATAGTAGTTCATCGGGCTGACAGCCTTTCTCTGCTCAGAGATCTTGATCACCTCAAGAGCAGAAGTCCAGAGTCCTGCCTGAGCATAGTCAAGACAGAGCTCCTGATAGTTAAATGCGCTGTCGTGCATCAAGGTCTTGAGAAGAGAGAGCTGACGGGTCTCAAAGAGACAGCCGTAGTTAAACGGATCAAGCACAAGAGACTCAGAAGCCAGTTTGCGTGCCTCAGCCTTTCTTCCTAAGATATTGAGCACAGCCACTTTGAGAGCACGCGCCTTGTGATTGAAGCTGTTTCTTGCGATAGACTTATCAAGCTCGTCAAGTGCATCTTCATACCTCTCCTGTGCTACCGAAATCTGCGCACACGCAAAGAACGACTGATCCTGCTGTGCAGAGCTCCAGCTGGCCTTGTAGAAGCAGTCATAGGCTTCGTCAAGACGGCCTTGATATTTGAGGCAAAGGCCGAGATTGTAAAGCGGCTCGCTGTCATATGGGTTAGGATTACGCTTGGTAATCACCTTTACTGCTGTGCGAAGGTAGCTTTCTGCCCTGTCAAAGCGACCTCTGCGGATATACCACAAGCCAAGAGCATTGTTGCAACGCACATCAAGCGGATCGCGGCGAAGTCCCTCTTCGTAGTAATCAAGGGCGCTCCAGGTTGCATGTCTATACTGCTCGAGGTGCAGACCGGTGAGGTAAAGCTGCTCGACTGTCTTTGTATCTTCAGGAGAGAGAGCTGCTTCTGCTGCATCAGGCACCTTCTTGAGCTCTTTGCTCTCTGCGTGCCATTTGAGCATCAGTCTGTTATTATCCTGGCGATATACAAGGACATTGAGATCGTCAAGAGTAGCAGCAGCTACATCGATTGTCTCGTCAAAGATAGTTTCAGGGCTGAGTTCAAGCTGAGCATCATAGTAAACCTGACCATTATCGTCCTTGACCACAACTGCAACCTTCTGAAGGCTTGTTGCCTGAAGCAGAAGTCGGGCTTTGCCGATTTCAGGCTGAAGAATATTCATTATCAAGTCTTTAGAAGCATTCTTCACCAGTCCTAGCTCACGATAAGGCATAAAGTACTGGGTAAATGTCTTCTGCTCATAAGGCTGTAGCCAGGTGAAGTCAGGCTGGTTTTCAGTGAAGACACCCGCCATCAGCTCGATATACGGACCGTCTTCGTCTGTGAGGTTTCTATCCCACGCACGGCCGAAGTCACCATTACCCCAGGTCCATTGTTTCTTGCCCGGAGAGACATGATGATTGGCCACGTGAAGCATTCCACCCTTGGTGTCGTTTTCATAACCGCCTTCAAAGTCATACTTTGAGTTGACAGCCATATATGAGGTTGGGACCTTGATGTTCTTGTAGTTGGAGATATCCACACCTGACGAATAGTCCATCTTGTAGTATGTTCCGGTGGCAATAGGGAATGTGCTCACTGCCCTCTTGCCGTGATCAAACACTGCATTGACGTCCTGAGGGAATACACTCTGATAGTCATCGTTGACCTTGACGGCAGGGTTAGCCCACCAGAGGAATGTCTGAGGGATATCGGTGCGGTTGCTCAGCCTTGCCTCAATTTCAAGGTAGGCACAGCCCGGACGGAGGGTAAAGCCTGCAATGCCTTTCTGGTGGAACATCCTCTCCATCTCGTTTACCCACACAGTCACGCTACCGTCTTTGTTTTCCTGGATGCGATAATCAACAGGAAGATAGGTACTTGGGCGATGATGCTGAGGCCAGTTGAACTCTATACCACCACTGATCCAAGGACCGGCCAGACCCACAAGAGCCGGCTTGATGACTGAATTATAATAAACAAAGTGACGCTGCTTGATCTTGTCATAGGCCATCTGCACTCTTCCGCCGAGTTCTGGCAGAATCATCACTTTGATGTATTCGTTTTCAAGATATACGGCATTGTATTCCTTATCTACTTTCTCATTGCTGATGCTTTCTATCACAGGATATGGATATACGACTCCGCTTGAGCCCTGATATACTCGTTTCTCAAGGAAGATAGGATTCTTTTCAGGAGCACCTACTTCATAGGTAGGAATGCTGATAATTTCTGACCACGCTTTACACATAGCTGTATGCGATTAAAGTTCTTTTTCAATTTGTTCGAGGCTCTTACCCTTGGTTTCAGGAAGTCTTCTCAGGAAGAAGATAAGACCGATCAGGCAGATGCCCGAATAAATCCAGAAGGTACCGCTTGTACCAAGGCTCTCGTTGAGCGAAGGGAAGCTGAATGTGAGAGTTGTACAGCCGGTCCAGAGAGCAAATGTGCAGGTAGCCATAGCGACGCCACGCACCTTGTTAGGAAAAATCTCCGAGAGAAGAACCCAGGTCACAGGACCGAGTGACATAGCGTAGCAAGCGATTGCAGCCACAACAAGCACTATCATAAAGAAGCCTGTGATATGGAAATGATAACAGATGCCAAGTATCAGATAGATGATGCCAAGACCTGCGGCACCGAAGAGCATAAGCGATTTTCTTCCCCAACGGTCGACCACATAAAGGGCGACGATTGTAAATATAACGTCACATTTGGGCGCTCTTGCGGTGCAAATTTCTCTGCCGAAGAGCACAATGCGGTGGCAGAAATCAGAGCTTTCCTCCGGCGGAAGGATGTTGCGCAGCTGCACTTCCACTTTTTCCGGCTCCTTGCTGCCGTCGGTTAGTCCCAAGCGGCCACAAATGCGGATGCAGTGGGTATCACAAACCACGCTGCCGGGAACGGCATACAGGTCACCCAGCAGCAGATTGGCCGTCTTGCGACCTACGCCGGGAATCTTCAGCAATGATTCCATATCCCCGGGAACTTTTCCACCGTAATCGGAAAGCAGCATTTGGCAGCCCAATACGATATCCCGAGCCTTGTGCTTGTAAAAACCGCAGGAGTGGACATATCTCTCAATGTCAGCGATGTCCGCATTTGCCATTGCTTCCAGTGTTGGATATGCGGCAAACAGGGCAGGGGTGACCAAATTCACACGGGCATCCGTACACTGGGC
>JAFNUQ010000074.1 GCA_017383945.1 Bacteroidales bacterium
AAAATTTTTAAAAAACTCTTGACAAAAGGGGGAGTGTGTGGTATTATAGTGATATCAAAATGATATCAGAAATATCTTTTGAAATAACCTAGGAAAAAGGAAAAAATTATGCAGGAAAAGATTTTATCAAACAAAATATAAGAAATAATGAGCAAGATTGTAGAAGGACTCCTTTATTGTGAGTCACACGAATGGGTAAAGGTAGATGGCAATGTAGCTATCATCGGTGTTTCAGACTTCGCACAGAGCGAGATGGGCGATATCACTTATGTTGATATGCCAGATGTTGATGATGAGATTGAGGCTGGCGAAGATTTCGGTGCTCTCGAGAGCGTTAAGACTTCCAGCGAGCTTTATTGCCCGGTGAGCGGCAAGATCATCGCATGCAACGAGGAGCTTGAAGAAAAGCCAGAGCTCATCAACGAGGATCCATATGGAGCTTGGATCATCAAGGTAGAGATGAGTGACTCATCACAGCTCAACGCTCTTCTTAGTCCTGGTGCCTACGAGAAAATCGCTCAGTAATAACTGACTAAATATGAGCTCTTTCAGTTATTTTCCCCACACAGAGGAAGATATACAGCAGATGCTAGACAGAATAGGGGTTTCTTCTTTGGAGGACCTCTATTGTGATGTTCCGCAGGAGTATATCTTCAAAGGAGAGTTTGACCTCCCTGAGGCACTCTCAGAGCAGGAGATCAGAGAATATTTTGAGTCTCTTGCTGCAAAGAACACAAAGCTCAAGGTGTTTGTGGGACAAGGCGCATATGACCACTATGTACCTGCAGTAATCCCGGCAATCACTTCTCGCAGCGAGTTCCTCACTGCATATACTCCATATCAGTGTGAGATCTCACAGGGCACGCTACGCTATATCTTTGAGTGGCAGAGCCTTATCTGCAAGCTCACAGGTCTTGATTGCTCAAATGCTTCAATGTATGACGGAGCTACAGCTGCGGCAGAAGCAGTGAGAATGTGCGTAGCATCGACCAGAAAGCGCAATACAGTCGTTGTATCAGCACGCTTGCTGCCAAACGTGATTGAGGTAATCCAGACCTATGCAAAGTACTCAGGAGTAAATATCGTAGTATCTGAAGATGTAGTTGAAGATATCGCAGAAGGTACTCTTGATCTCGCCGGTGTGATCGTACCTTCAATCAACAGATATGGCATCATTGAAAACCACACAGGACTTGCTGATCTGGTACACAACCTTGGCGGTATAATGGTTATGTATTGCGATCCATCTGCACTCACAGTTGTAAAATCACCTGCAGAATGGGGCGCAGATGTGGCTGTTGGTGACGGCCAGAGCCTTGGCATCCCTCTATGCTACGGAGGTCCATATGTGGGCTTCATGGCTTGCAGAAGCGAATACATGCGCAAGCTCCCTGGACGCATCGTTGGCCAGACCAAGGACGCCGAAGGCAAGAGAAGCTATGTCCTCACCCTACAGGCACGCGAGCAACACATCCGCAGAGAGAAGGCAACTTCAAACATCTGCTCTAACCAGTCGCTGATGGCACTCTGGTGCACTGTATACCTCTCACTGATGGGACCTGAGGGCATGAAGAGAGTAAACACATTGTGCTACGAGCGTTCGCATTATCTTTATAATGAGCTTCTTGCAACTGGCAAATTTGAAGCTGTATATGAAGGCGAATTCATCAAGGAGTTTGTACTCAAGCCGCTTTGCGATGTCGCTAAGCTTCAGCAGGCACTTCTTGACGGAGGCTATTTTGCCGCACTTCAGACAGAAGAGGGATATGTAACATTCTGCGCAACTGAAAAACACAGCGTGCAGGAGATTGATAGACTTGTTAAAATCATAAAGGAGCTCTAGATATGAAGTACTACGACAAACTTATATTTGAGCTTTCTAAGCCAGGAAGAACAGCATTCAGCCTTCCTAAAGCTCAGGGTACACTCCCTAAGTCAGGCAATATCTGGAGAGAGACACCAACAGAGCTCCCGGAAGTCAGCGAGCTTGACGTTGTGAGACATTACACAAATCTTAGCCAGATGAATTTTGGTGTAGACTCAGGCTTTTATCCGCTTGGATCCTGCACAATGAAATACAATCCTAAGATCAATGAAGAGATTGCCGCTTTACCAGCATTTGCTGCATTGCATCCGCTTCAGCCGGAGACAACCGTTGAAGGTGTGAAGGAAGTCTATGACCAGCTGGACAAGACACTTGCAGCCATCACCGGCATGAAGAAGTTTACATTCCTTCCTTGCGCAGGCGCTCACGGAGAGCTCACTGGATTGATGCTCATCAGAGAATACCATATGAGCAGGGGAGACCACGCACGCACCAAGGTCATCGTTCCTGATAGTGCACACGGCACAAACCCAGCTTCTGCAGCAGTATGCGGACTGAATATCGTGGTAGTAAAGTCTCAGGAAAACGGACTTGTAGACGTGGAGTCACTCAAGCCTCTTCTTGGACCGGATGTAGCTGGAATCATGCTCACCAACCCAAATACCCTGGGTCTGTTTGAGAAAGACATCAAACAGATTGCAGAACTCGTGCACGAGTGCGGCGGACTTCTATACTATGATGGAGCAAATATGAACCCGCTCCTCGGTGTAGTAAGACCTGGCGATATGGGCTTTGACGTAATGCACCTTAATCTTCATAAGACATTCTCAACCCCTCACGGAGGAGGCGGCCCTGGAGTTGGCCCTGTAGGAGTAGGTGAGAGACTTGTTCCATTTGTTGACAAGTGCAAAGTGAGCGGATTCAATGGCAACTTCGGAGTAATGCTCAAGGCATATACTTATATCCTCAGTCTCGGCAAAGAGAATATCAAGCTTGCAGGAAAGCTGTCTACGCTCAATGCCAACTACATCAAAGAGTGCTTGAAGGACTGCTATAAGCTGCCAATCGACACTGTCTGCAAACACGAGTTTGTATTTGATGGTCTGCTTGAGGACAATGGCGTGACCACTCTCGATGTAGCAAAGCGTCTGCTCGACTACGGATATCACGCTCCGACAATCTATTTCCCTCTGCTCTTCCACCAGGCGATTATGATTGAGCCGACAGAGACAGAGTCAAAGGAGACCCTTGATGGCTTTATCGAGGTAATGCGCACAATTGCACAGGAGGCTAAGACCGACCCTGAGATGCTTCACAGCGCTCCTCATAATACTCCTGTTGGTCGTCCGGACGAAACTACTGCTGCCCGTCAGCCTATACTCAAGTACACACAACAATAGAGTATGAACAAATCTACTAAAGGATTAATCATTTTATTTACTCCTTTTGTGCTAGGCTTCCTCTTGGGATTTATCCTGGGAGGAGGCTTTGGCCATAAGGATAAAGCAGAAAAAGAAGTAAGCGTAGAGCAGATCATCACTGAATCCGCAAAACCAGAGGCTCAGGCAATCAATGTTGAAGAAACAGAAGTTGAGCTAAAGGACGAGTCAGACGGTGGCGATGGTGCAAGGGAGATTATCTATTATGGTCCAAGACTCGCATATTCGCGTCTATTTGCAGACCTTAACGAGAAGCACATTGAGGTAGCACAGAGAGTAGGACTCAGCAGTATACCACAAACTCGCAGCGATGTTGAGGGGATGAAAAAGGAGCTTGTCAAGATTGAAGACAATGACTACTATATAGTCGACGAGCTTAGGTATTCAATGCCATATCTCACTCCAGGAGCCGCTAAAGAGCTGATGACAATCGCCAAGGCATTCAGCGACTCTCTCAAGAGCAAGGAACTCCTTGATTACAAGTTGATCGTATCTTCAGTACTTCGCACAGAAGAGGACGTTACTCGCTTGAGAAAGAGCAGAAATCCAAATGCCAGCAACAATTCAGCTCATTGCTATGGTACTACCTTTGACATCACCTATGTGAGATATCACAGTGAAGATGAGACAGAAGCATTTATGCAGCCGTATGAGCTCACCAAGGTACTTGGAGAGGTTCTAAGAGACCAGAAAAACGCGACAAGATGTCTTGTGAAGTATGAGAGAAGCGAGCACTGCTTCCACATCACTTCAACTATAAAATAATTATTTAACTCCCACATCAGGAGTTGTAAGGCTGTCGGCCGGTGTGATTACAGCACCCACGGCAGCCATATATTTTTCATATAGCTCGTTGAATGCTGCAAGATGTGCTGCCGGAAGCGGCTCTGATGCAGGGGAGTCAAGCTTGAGAGGATCAATTGGCTTACCATTCTCCCAAATACGGAAGTCAAGATGAGGGCCAGTAGCAGTGCCGGTGGCACCAACATATCCGATGAGTTGGCCTTGGCTCACGCGAGTACCTACGCCTATTCCAGGAGCAAACTTAGACAAGTGCATATAGCAGCTCTCATATCCGCGCATGTGCTTGATGCGGACGCGATTGCCACCGCCTGTCGGATCCCAGCCTTTCATTGTGACTGTTCCGTCTCCTATTGAATATACTGGCGTACCGGTTGGCGCAGCATAATCTACAGCTGTATGAGCCTTGACTTTGCCTGTGACCGGATGCTTGCGGGCATAGGAGAAACGGCTGCTCACGCGATTGTACTTGAGAGGCGCTTTGAGGAACATTCGCTTCAAGCTCTCGCCTCCCTTATCCCAATATGTGTTTGAACTGCCATCACCCTTATCATATCTCACTGCAGCAACTTGTCTGCCTTGAGAAGGAGTGAAAAGGCTGAAGTGCACGGTATCAATGTGGATAACTTCTCCTTCACAGGTACTTTGATCATAGATAAAACGGAATCTGTCACCTGGTTGCAATGCAAAGAAGTTGATGCTCCATTGATAGATGTCAGCAAGGTTCATGATGAGCATAGGAGAAGCGTCGGCAGCAATCATGTCATTCCATAAAGAGCTGGTAATCACAACATCTGAGCTCTTACGCTCCCTTTGGAGAGGTTTAGCGACATTCCATAGGGCAAGTGAGTCGGCAGTCTGGAAGACTGTAGAACGCACTTTATCGTGATCATACACAACATACTTTAGAGTCCTGGCGCTATCAGTAGTGTAGTATGAATGGATGCGGTTTCCCGCACGCATCTTCCTCAAGTCAAAGATCGTATCACACATCGTGCTCAGAGAGTAGGCATCAGCGGCACTCATTCCAAGTCGATTCATCAGGCCCGAGAAGGTATCACCACTCTTTACATAACTGGTATCAGCCTTGAACTGCTCAGGAAAAAAGCCAAGCAGAGGTGGTTCCTGCTGAACTTCCTCTGCTATAGCTTCATTATTCTTTTTATTTCCACATGCACTACATACAAGCGCGAGTGCAAGATATATGATTACTTTTATGCTTCTTCTGATATACATCATCAATTATTTAATCAGATTGCCCAGAATTGAGCGGGTCAATGTGCGCAGAGCAGATGAGGTGGCATTGGTTATTGCTTTATTTGCTATGCTCTTGCCACTTGTGCTCTTGCTTTTCTTGCCTGTAACTGCATTTGCGGCAGCTGTGCCCATACTCCTCGTCACACTTGTAATGGCTGCACTTGCTGCAGCGGCAAGCACGCTTCCGCCAATTTTAGCTGCTTTACCAGCAAAATCGTCTGCATCTGCTTTATTCTTGCGCGCAGGTGCAGCTTCAATTTCTTCTTCAACTTCAGCCTGTGCTGCATTTGCTTCAGCGAGAAGAACCTCAAATGCGG
>JAFNUQ010000075.1 GCA_017383945.1 Bacteroidales bacterium
ACCTTCGCACTGAGTCTCCTGTGGGCACACGCGTCCGCACACAGCCGGAAGCGAAGAATCCTGCGCTATAATCTGCGCTGCCGCGCCAACATTTCCTTCGGCAATCTGCTGAATAAACTGCGGAATCTGCAAATGCACAGGGCAGGCAGCCACGCAACGCGGGTTCTTGCAATTCAGACAACGGCTTGCCTCAAGAAGAGCCTCCTGCTCATTATAGCCAAGGCAAACTTCATCAAAATTGTGAGCTCTTAATTTAGGGTCCTGCTCGCGCACAGGAACTCTTGGTATCCTAGCTGCCATTACTTTCCCCTCCCGATTCTACATTTATGATGTTCCAATGACTCTGCCTCCTCGGACTTATACTGTCCCTGGCGACGCAAAGCCTCATCAAAATCAACTTCATAGCCATCAAATTCCGGCCCCTCCACACAAGCAAACCTCACTCTGCCACCGACCGTCACTCGACACGCTCCGCACATACCGGTGCCGTCTACCATCAAGGTATTCAAGCTCACAATGATAGGAATCTGCAGCTTGCGTGCTGTGAGAGTAGCAAATTTCATCATTATCATCGGACCGATTGCTACTGCCTGAGTATAATTCTTGCCTTCAGAGACAAGCTTTTCAAGCTGGGCGGTCACGAGTCCATGGAAACCTTCAGAGCCGTCATCCGTGCATATATATAGATTGTCGCAGACGCTTGCCAATTCTTCCTTATAGATGAGAAGATCTGCGGTTTTTGCTCCAAGTATCACATCTACCTTTACTCCTTTGTCGTGAAGATACTTAGCCTGCGGATATACGGGTGCAGCGCCGACTCCTCCGGCGATAAAGATATAGGATCTGCCAAGAAGCTCTTCGTCGCTCTCTCTACAGAAATCAGATTCAACTCCCAAAGGTCCTACTACATCTGCAAAGGCCTCGCCTTCAGAATATGAAATAATCTCTGCACTAGAGGTGCCGATACTTTGCGTTACAATAGTTACGCTACCTTCCTGCCTATCATAGTCGCTGATGGTGAGCGGGATTCTCTCTCCGTGCTCGTCTGCTCTAACCATCAGGAACTGACCCGGTTTAGCAGCAGCTGCAAGCATCGGCGCAGCTACTCTCATGCGACAGATTGTCGGGGTCAGCATCTGTTTAGATATAATTTCGTACATAACTTTCAAAGTTACGCATTTTTCCCGAAGATTTTATTTTGATACATAAAGAAAATCGCCCTACCATTACTGGCAGGGCGAAATTTATTTAACTATCTATTACTAAGTATAAACTTAGACGTTCAGACTAGTAAAGCTCGTTCTGAGTCCACTTGGTGAGCTGAAGCTGATCATATGGTACAGCAAAGAGAACAGGAGCAGTCTTGCCAGTCCACTTCCATGTGAGAGCTGTGCCTGAAGTTGAAGAAGCCTCAGTTACTACCATACCATTGTTGCTAGCCTGGATTACAGGAGCAAGACCTGGTACTCTGTGCTTATAGTGTGCCTCCATAACTGGAGTGATGCGGCCTGTGCGCACGAGATCAAACCAACGGTGACCCTCGAAGTGAAGCTCAAGGAAACGCTCGTTCTCGATTGCGAGACGTACATCAGCCTGGTTAGCAGCAGTAGTGTTTGCAACACCGGCACGAGTACGTACCTCATTGAGATACTTAACAGCCTCTGTAGTTGAAGTACCCTCATTGAGAGCCTCAGCATACATAAGAAGCACGTCAGCATAACGATAAACGATGTTATCGCAGCTTGAACGGCTCTGTCCGAGTGACTCGTTCTCCTGATCAAAGTACTTGAGTGAAGTTGGGAAGCAAGCAAAATCAGCACCATTAACAGTTACAACCTCTACCTCAGCTGAAGGGATTGAAGTAGCCTGCTGATCGTATGCACCTGCATAAACCATCTCGATTCTCTTGTCGTTTGAATCAGCCTTAAGAGCGTTCCAAAGCTCCCAAGTCATGAGAAGGATACTGTTACCGTTAGAGATATTGATCTTTGACTTAGTACCGTCTGCATATACTCTAGCTGGCTGGTCAGCAGGAACGATGTTAGGGATACAGTTGGTCATCAAACCGTTTGAAACCACTGTTGCACCGTTGTTGAACTGAGCTGCAAGGATAACTTCCTTTCCGTTAGGATTGAGTGAGTTATAGATCTGAGAGATCTCCTTCTCAAGACCAAGCTTAGCTGGGTTTGCTGCTGAGTAGTCAACAACATTCTTGAGAGTCTGAGCTGCAAGCGAGTAGTTCTTCTGAGTGAGGTATACATCACCAAGCATAGTCTGAGCAGCAATCTTAGTTGCACGGCCTACCTTAGTAGCGTCTGTATACTCTGCAGGAAGATCATTGATAGCCTGATTGAGGTCGTTGACAATCTGAGTGTAGATCTTGTCCACAGACTCTCTATCATACTTATATAGATCCTGATAGTTACTGATAACTGAAGTTACGAGTGGTGCCGGACCGAAGAAACGCACGAGATTGAAGTAAGCATATGCTCTGAAGAAGAGAGCCTCACCACGATACTGAGCCTTGTTCTTATCAGAAACGTTGTCAAGACGCTCAAGAACTGTATTACAACGGTTGATCATATAGTAGCTGTTGCTCCAGATACCGCTTGTAATACCAAGAGTTGAGTCCCAAGAGCTCTCGTTGAGAGCGATATGGTCACCTGAGTTGTTACGCTTATTATCGTAAGCCTCGTCAGTTGCAAGGCTGTTTACGAGGATGACACTACCAGAAATATTTCTGAAATAGTAGTATGCATCATACAAAATGTTCTGCACCTCAGTGTCTTCCTTACCGTAGGTCTCCATCTGCATAGAATCTGTAGGATATCTATCAAAGAAGCTATCGCTACAAGAGGTTGCAAAGAGAGCAGAAACTCCCAATAGTAATACTAATTTATTAAATGTTTTCATATAACCTGCGCTTTTAGAAGTTGATGTTTACACCAAGAGTCATAACGCGTGCGATAGGATATCCACCGAAGTCTACACCATTGTTTGTAGCAGAGTTGCCCTGGTAGTTAGCCTCAACAGAGTAACCAGGATAGTTCTGGAATGTCCAAGCATTCTGGAGGTTTGCACTTACTCTCACACCTGCAAGGCCGAGAAGAGAGCAAACATTCTTAGGAAGAGTGTAACCGATAGCGATGTTACGGATACGGAGGAAGCTTGCATCGTAGAGGTAACGTGTACTTGCACCGATGTTTGAACCGAGGTTGTTGGTACCAGCAACGTGGCTCTTACCATTACCTGGGTCAGTAGCTGACTTCCAACGGCCGAGACCAGACTCAGCAAGTACGTTGTCATCATAACGGTTAAGAGTAAATGCACGAGCAGCAGCATAGATAACCTTACCACCTACCTGACCGTCAATAGTCACAGCGAGGTCAAAGTTCTTGTACTGGAATGTATTGTTCCAACCAAATGTAAAGTCTGGCTGATAGTTACCTACATACTGGAAGTCGTTGTTATTGACTTTTCCGTCCTTGTTGTAGTCCTCAAACATAAGGTCACCGATACCCTGTGAACCGTTCTTAGGTTTTGTAGCAACATCCTCAGCAGTGTTGAATGTACCAATCACCTTGAGCATGTACATATCACCCATTGGACGACCTACATAGTTACGGATTACACCACCCCACTTGCTACCAGCGCCCTGGTTTGAGAGCTGAGTCTGGTTGTTTGCAAGAGAGAGGATCTTGTTGCGGTTGAGCGACCAGTTGATAGTTGTATCCCACTTGAACTCACCCACAAATGGACGACCTGCAAGCTGAATCTCGATACCCTTGTTCTCAATCTGACCTGAGTTCATGCTGATTGTGTTAGAGATACCGTTGAAGTTAGGGATGTTAGCCGGCATCACGATATCACTCACACGGTGATAGAGGTCAACTGTGAGGTTTGCTCTGTTGAACACACCTACATCAAAACCCAAATCCCACTGACGGTTAGTTTCCCAACCAAGCTGAGTGTTAGAATATCCATCAGGATAGTAAGCAGGAAGAGCTGTTGTACCGAAGATTACGGTGTGGCTCTTGCCGAGAGATGAAAGCCAAGCATAGTTACCACCGATCTGGTCATTACCTGTGAGACCATAGCTAAGTCTCACCTTAGCGATATTGAGCCAAGACACATCGTCAAGGAAGCTCTCCTCAGTGATGTTCCAAGCAGCAGAACCTGAGTAGAAGATACCGGCACGGTTGTCAGGACCAAACTTAGAAGAGCGGTCACGACGAACAGAACCAGAAACTACATACTTGTCATCATAGTTGTAGATAGCACGGAGGAACATAGCGTCAAACGCATACTCTGAGTTGCTTGAAGAACCATTCCAGAGAGTTGCACCATTGACGTTGGTGATGTTTGTGTTACCATAAGCAACAGGGTTATCCTTATCTGTACGATCATCCTGACGTACGCTGAAGCCACTGTTGTACTCCATATCATAACCAGCTACAACATTGAGCTTATGCTTAGGAGCGATTTCCCAGTTGTAAGTAGCTGTTGTTGACCAATAGATATTGTAACCAAAACCAGCCTGACGGTATGCGTCGATAGCCTTGAGGTAAGGAGTTGACTTATTACCGATGTACTCGTTGCCGAGGAGGTAAGCTGTGCGATAGAAATCTCTTCTTGAAGAACTTGTTGTGAAGTTTGCTGAAGAGCGGATCACGAGGTTCTTGATAGGAGTAAGGTTAAGGTAAACGTTGTTTACAGTTCTGATAGACTGAGAATCATTCTGGTTCTCGAGAAGGTTTGTAACAGGGTTTCTCCACTGGTTATTAAGACCATAGTTAGGAGCACCGTTTTTACCAGCATAGTGCTGAGAAGTCTGAGTATAGTCACCGTTTGGCTGGTATACAGGAAGGATAGGAGCACCAGTGAGAGCCTCTGCGATCACACCGCTCACGTCCTCTGTATTACCACCTGAAGGGCTCTGGCTACGACGCTTGTTCCAGGTTGGAGCAAAGCTTGCACCGAGAGTTACCCAGTCAGAGAGCTTAGCCTCAAAACCACCCTTGATAGAAAGTCTCTGGTAGAATGAGTTAAGGAGGATACCGTCCTCATCCTGATAACCTACTGAGAAGTTGTACTTGATGTCCTTTGTACCACCGGTAATGCTGAGGTTACCACGATAGTTCAAAGCGTTGCGGAAGATCTCATCCTGCCAGTTGGTATTCATATACTTACCACTAGCGCGAAGATTTACGAGATCCTGGAACTGACCGATTGTGCCGGCATTTGTACGAGCCTCGATGATCATATCGAGATACTCATCAGCGTCAAGCACGTCTACATATCTCTGAGCCTGGCTCATACCCACCTGAGCAGAGAAGTTGATTCTTGGCTTACCAGCCTGGCCCTGCTTGGTTGTGATGATGATAACACCATTACCAGCCTTTGAACCATAGATAGCTGAAGAAGCGGCATCCTTAAGAATCTGGATGCTAGCAACATCTGTAGGGTTGATGTTGTTGAAAAGCTCACTGTCAGTTGTTGGATAACCATCAATCACATAGAGAGGATCGTTACCTGAGTTAACTGAACCAGCACCACGGATGCGGATTGAAGGAGCGCTACCTGGAGCACCATCCACCTGCTGGAAGGTAATACCTGAAGACATACCTACCAAGCTCTGTGCAAGGTTTGAGTTAGGCATCTCAGCTACCTTTTCTGCAGCGACAGTCGAGATAGCAGTTGACACACTCTTCTTTGCGATAGCACCGTAACCTACAACAACTACCTCTTCAAGAAGCTCTGCGTCTTCCTCAAGAACGATGTTGATAAAGCTGCGGCCAGAAACTGCAACTTCAAGGTCCTGATAACCTACACTTGTAACAGAGAGAACTCCATCAGGTGAGACGTTAATAGTGAAAGCACCATTTACGTCTGTGATAACACCATTGGATGTAGATCCTTTCTCCATTACAGCAGCACCGATAATGGCCTGACCTGCAGGATCACTTACCTTTCCGCTGACCTGAGTCTTTGGCTGTGCATACAATGAAGCACATACAAGCAAAGACAGTAAAAGATTAATTACTTTCATTGGAAATTTGATTGGTTAATAATAATTAGGTTATTTTCAGTAAATGTGACTCTAAAGATAACAATAAATAACTAAACTCAAATAGCTCTCAGCATAAAAAAACAGCCGCTCGTCTCTGCAAGCGGCTGTTTTCATATATTTTTGAGTGTTTAAATCAATGGCTCTGAAGTCATTGACTCAGGCTGAGGGATTCCCATCAATTTGAGGATAGTTGGAGCAACATTACAGAGAGCGCCATCCTTTACTTCCTTGACATCCTCTCCTGCACCAATCACAATAAACGGAACCTTATTGAGAGAATGTGCGGTATTTGGCGACTGATCTGGATTGAGGGCATAATCCGCATTGCCGTGGTCGGCTGTGAGAAGCACAACATAATTGTGTGCAAGAGCTGTAGAAACCACAGCCTCAACGCAACCGTCAACACAGCTTACTGCCTGACGGATAGCCTCATATACTCCGGTATGACCAACCATATCACCGTTGGCAAAATTGAGGATAATCATATCGTTGGTCTCAGCGATGAGCTCGTCGCAGAG
>JAFNUQ010000076.1 GCA_017383945.1 Bacteroidales bacterium
ATGCACAGAATGGCAGAGGCTAACAAGGCCTTCGCACACTTCCGTTTTTAGTTGATTCAGTCAGATGGCAAAAAGAGACTTAAAGTACACGAGAAATATCGGCATCATGGCACACATCGATGCTGGTAAGACTACCACTTCTGAGCGTATCCTCTACTACACCGGTAAAACTCACAAACTTGGCGAGGTTCACGAAGGTGCAGCTACTATGGACTGGATGGTACAGGAGCAGGAGAGAGGTATTACTATTACTTCAGCCGCTACTACAGCGTTCTGGAACTATAATGGTAACTCATACCAGATCAACCTGATTGATACTCCGGGCCACGTGGATTTTACTGTTGAGGTGGAGCGTTCGCTTCGTGTTCTTGATGGTACTGTCGCTACTTTCTGTGCGGTAGGTCGCGTTCAGCCTCAGTCTGAGACCGTTTGGCGTCAGGCTGACAAGTATCGCGTTCCTAAGATTGCGTACATTAACAAGATGGACCGCGTGGGTGCTGACTTCCTCGCTTGTGTTGAGGAAATCAAGACCAAGCTTGGTGCTACCGCTGTTCCTCTATGTCTTCCAATCGGTTCTGAGGAGAAATTCCTCGGTATCGTGGATCTCATCGCAAACAAAGCAATCGTTTACAAGCCAGGTGATGACCTCGTAAACTACGAGATCACAGATGTTCCTGAGGAAATGGTTGATAGCGTAGCTCTTTGGAGAGATAAGCTCCTTGAGGCTGCTGCTGAGTGCGAGGAGAGCCTCATGGACAAGTATTTCGAGGATCCTGAGTCTATCACAGAGGAAGAGATCATCGCAGCTATCCGCAAGGGTACTATTGGTATGCAGATCGTTCCTGCTTGCTGCGGTTCTTCATTCAAGAACAAGGGTGTTCAGTTCCTTCTTGACGCAGTAATGCGTTATCTCCCATCTCCACTTGATATTGGTGAGACTAAGGCAACTAACCTCCAGAATGATACAGAGATTTCACTCAAGCCAGAGGCATCAGAGCAGTTCTGTGCACTCGTATTCAAGATTGCAACAGACCCATTTGTAGGTCGTCTTGCATACATCAGAGTATATTCTGGTCACCTTGATGCAGGTTCTTATGTCGTGAACTCACGTTCAGGCAAGAAGGAGAGAGTTGCTCGTCTTTATCAGATGCACTCTAACCATCAGAACCCTATCGAGTTTGTTGAGGCTGGTGATATCTGTGCAGCAGTTGGTTTCAAGGATCTTCGCACTGGTGATACAATCTGTTCTGAGAACTGCAAGTTCTCTCTTGAGTCTATGGAGTTCCCAGATCCAGTTATCGGTATCGCAGTAGAGCCTAAGACTCAGAAGGATCTTGATAAGCTTGGTGTAGCTCTTGCAAAGCTTGCAGAAGAGGACCCAACATTCACAGTGAAGTCAGATCATGATACAGGTCAGACTGTCATCAGCGGTATGGGTGAGCTTCACCTTGACATCATCGTGGATCGTCTTCGCAGAGAGTTTGGTGTAGAGATTAATCAGGGTGCTCCTCAGGTTAACTACAAGGAAGCAATCACTGGTACAACTCAGCACCGCGAGGTATTCAAGAAGCAGACAGGTGGTCGTGGTAAGTTTGCAGATATCATCGTTGAGATCGGTCCTGCAGATGAGGGCGTAACAGGTCTTCAGTTTGATAACCAGGTTAAGGGCGGTAACGTTCCTAAGGAGTTCATCCCTTGTGTTCAGAAGGGCTTCGAGTCAGCAATGGCCAATGGTGTACTCGCTGGTTATGAAGTACAGGCTCTCAAGGTGACTATCGTTGATGGTTCATACCACCCAGTTGACTCTGATCAGCTCTCATTTGAGCTTGCGGCTCGTATGGCATTCCGCCACGCTTGCCCTAAGTGTAGCCCTGTAATTCTCGAGCCTATCATGAACCTTGAGGTGGTAACACCAGAGGATTATATGGGTGAGATTGTAGGTGACCTTAACCGTCGTCGTGGACAGATCGTTGCTATGGATTCAACATCCAACGGTGCTCGCATCGTTAAGGCATACGTTCCACTTTCTGAGCAGTTTGGTTATGTGACAGTGCTTCGTACCCTTTCATCAGGTCGTGCAACTAGCACAATGTCATTTGATCACTACTCTGAGGTTCCAGCATCAATGGCTAAGGAGATCATCGAGAAGAGTGGTTACAAGCTCTCGTCAGACGACGAATAATTAATGAATAGAAAAAACATTTGATATGAGTCAGAAAATTAGAATTAAACTCAAGTCATTTGATCACATGCTCGTTGACAAGTCAGCAGCTAAGATCGTTGACACAGTGAAGGCTACTGGCGCGAAGGTAAATGGACCAATTCCTCTTCCAACCAACAAGAAGATCTTCACAGTAAACCGCTCGACTTTTGTTAACAAAAAGTCACGTGAGCAGTTTGAGCTCGATTCATACCGTAGACTTCTCGATATCGAAGAATCTAATGCTAAGACAGTAGATGCTCTTATGAAACTCGAGTTGCCTTCAGGTGTAGAGGTAGAGATCAAAGTCTGATACCGGGCGGCATTAAGGCCGCCTGAAGGTCCCTTAGCTCAGTTGGTTAGAGCAGCGGACTCATAATCCGAAGGTCGTGGGATCATGCCCCTCAGGGACCACATATAAAGCGATCGTTAAGATGTAACCCCGAAAGTTAAATACTTCCGGGGTTCGTTTATATATATCGCTGTCGGAGGCGCTATGGATGGCGCACAACCGGCAATGCCGAGTCAGACCTTGCCGACGTAACCGAGGGTGGCCACGGAGATGCGGACATCGGGACCAAGGGCGTCTCTAAGAGCAAAGTAACATTGGCTGAGTGTCGAGCCGGTGGTGAAGACGTCGTCGCAGAGAAGGATGTGCTTGACAGATAGGCCTTTGAGTCTGCGCCCTCTGACAGAAAACGCTCCTTGCACATTACTGCCTTTCTGCTCCATCCCGAGCTTGGTCTGGGTATGTGTGCGGCGGATGCGCACCAGCAGGTCTGCAATTACCGGGGCGTTGAGTGCTTTCCCCAGCGAGTCGGCAATCACCTCTGCCTGATTATATCCACGCTTGTAACGGCGTAGCCAATGCAGAGGCACCGGCACCACAAGATCAATGTCCTTAAACAAGTCCGATTGCCGCATCTGCGCGCCAAGCATATTAGAGAAATAGCGTCCAGCACCGAAGTCGCCCCGATACTTCAGCGCCCACGGGATGCGCGAATAATTATCCTCCTCGCTATAAAAATATAGAGCCGCAGCATAGGCATACGGCTCATAGCAATCTCTTGCAATCTTAATATTAAATGCATCAGCCATTGGGTTACGGCTGAGCTCAGCAAAGTGAGTAAGAGGGAGCTTGGCAAGGCACTCAAAGCAGATGTGCTTTTCCTCCGGAAGTAGCTCGCGCTCACACACAACGCACACTCTTGGCAGGACGAGGTCCATTACAGCCAAAAGTGAAGTTTTCCAAGTTAAAGTTTTAAGTTTAGGATCAATCATTAGCAATTCATAGCTCCGCAGCAGTGGATAACTTGTCCGCTCACATATGAAGATAGGTCACTTGCGAGGAAGAGAGCAACCTTGGCTACCTCCTCAGGTGTACCGCCTCGGCGAAGAGGGATGCTCTTGGCCCAAGCTTCTCTCACCTCTTCTGGCAATGCTGCAGTCATGTCCGAGATGATAAATCCAGGAGCAATCGCATTGGCACGGATGCCGCGAGGACCCATCTCCTTGGCGATAGACTTTGCAAGTCCGATGAGGCCGGCCTTAGATGCCGAATAGTTGCACTGGCCTGCATTGCCGCTCACGCCCACTACAGACGACATATTGATGATGCTGCCGCCTCTCTGGCGTGCCATAATTGGTGTTACAGCGTGAATGTAGTTGTAGGCTGACTTGAGGTTGACGTTGATTACGGCATCCCACTGGGATTCGTCCATACGAAGCATAAGAGTGTCACGTGTGATGCCGGCGTTATTGACAAGTACGTCGATGTGGCCAAATTCGGCCTTTACCTCTTCTACTGTCGCGTGAGTCTGCTCAAAATCAGCAGCATTTGAAGCGTAGGCTCTCACTTTTACTCCGAGAGCTTCAATCTCTGCAACTGTTTCTGGGTTAATAGTGATATCAGTAAAAGCGATATCTGCCCCTTCTGATGCAAACTTCAGGGCAATGGCCTTACCAATGCCTCTGGATGCGCCTGTTATCAAGGCGACTTTTCCATCTAAAAGTCCCATAATTAATCTTCTTTCATTGCTATTTCAACATCGTCCGGAGCTATCGGAAGTCGATTGTCTCCGAGTCGGCGGTTGCCCTCGTCTGTGATAAGGATATCATCCTCAAGGCGGATGCCTCCGAAGTTGAAATATGGTTTAAGGTTTTGATATTGTACATAATCTTTACCCACACCATCTCTCTCCCATTGGGTGATGAGATCCGGGATAAAGTATATTCCTGGTTCTACTGTGATAACGTGTCCTTTCTGTAGGGTTCTTGCCATACGGAGGCTGCCAAGTCCGAGCTGGCTTGAGCGGCTTTGTCCGGCCTCGTAACCCACCAGATCCTCGCCAAGGTCTTCCATATCGTGCACGTCAATACCCATATTGTGGCCGAGTCCGTGAGGCATAAAGAGTCCTGCAACACCCGCTGCACTCATCTCGTCAATATCTCCCTTGACAAGTTTTAACTCACTGAGTCCCTTGAGGATATGCTTACCCACAGCGATGTGCACGTCACGGTATTGCACACCAGGAACTGCGAGTCTCTGACCGAGCTCGTTGGCCTCATAGACTATCTGATAAATCTCTCTTTGCTGAGTTGTAAACTTGCCGGTAGTAGGGTAGACGCGGGTGAAGTCAGAGGCATAGTGGTCGTTGCTCTCTGCGCCAGCGTCCACAAGAAGCAGACGGCCTGGCTCCACAAGACAATCGTGGCTGTGGCAGTGGAAAATCTCGCCGTGCTGAGTGAGGATGGTATTGAAGCTCACGCCCCATCCCTTTGCGAGTGTCACGCCTTCCATAGCGCCGACAATCTCCTGCTCTACAATGCCTGTCTTGATGGCCTTGCGCGCAGCTGTGTGCATCTGATAGCCGATATTACAAGCATGATCGATAGCTGCAATCTCTTCCTCTCCCTTGATGAGGCGAAGCGAAATGACAGCATCCACAAGTGCCCGAGAAGCAAGTGCGCAGCCTTTCTTGCCGGCACTGGTGGTCTGAAGAGGATCAACGCCAAGCAGATTGCCAAGCGTTATCATATTTGCGTAGCGCGAAGTCGGAAGGAAATGCACCTGACGTCCTTTCAGAGCATCCGCAAGAGTCGCATACGGCGCAGTCTTGCTCACACCCACGCTGGCTGCCTGGCTGGCAACGGTCGGCATCGGACCCATCCAAAGTATATCATCCAGAGTGAAGTCGTCGGCATAGATGACTTCCTCTCCGCTTTCTATGTCAATTGTTGCGGCAAAACGAGGCTCGTCAATGCCGAAGAAATAGAGCCAGGAGCTATCCTGACGCCATTTGTAACAATTGTCTTTATACTGGGCTGGGGAATCAACATTGCCAAGGAAAAGGATAATTCCTTTTTCTGCGCTCATCTTCTGGAGCAGCGCACTACGGCGCATTTGGTATACTTCTTTACTAAACATATGCAAACATAATAATAATTCGGGAAATAGTCTTACTTTTGCACCCATGCTAACACAGGTTATAGAAATAGTAAGAGAGGCTTCGGCCTTGATGATACGAGGTGGTTTTGAGGTGATGCAGAAGGACGGAATTGAAAATCTTGTTACTTCTTCCGATCTTGCAG
>JAFNUQ010000077.1 GCA_017383945.1 Bacteroidales bacterium
ATAGTAGTTCTCAACTATAGCATAGCAGATATCAATAGGGTTTCCTTCCCTGATATAGTCATAGTGCTCTGCCATATTAAAGGCAATAGATGGAATCTGGTGATATGGCTGTGTCTCTTGAATCAGATCCAGCTTCATGTGCAGACCACCTGCGCCAACCTTGCGTCCGGTTCCTGCATCGTAGACGTTGTCTGTCATAAATACAGGATTGTTATTGCCGGGACCAAAAGGCTGGAATTGTTTCAGGATACGGAAAAATTTTGGAGTGATCTGGGCAAAGTCAAGCTTGGCGTCTATTTCTACTACCGGTACAAGCATCTCCTTGGTGATCTTGCCCTCGATAAAGCTGGAAATACGCCTTGTAAACTCCTCAAAATTTTCTTCTCTTAGCGTGAGACCGGCTGCATATATGTGTCCTCCGAAGTTCTCAAGCAAGTCTGAGCAGCTCTCGATAGCCTCATAGAGATCAAATCCGCCAATACTTCTTGCCGATCCTGTGATGAATCCGTTGGACTTGGTGAGTACGATTGCCGGTCTATAGTATGCTTCGACAAGACGTGACGCTACAATACCGACAACACCTTTGTTCCACAGAGGATTGTAAACTATGGTTACGTCAGAACTGATAGGGTTGTTCTGCGCCATTTCAAGGGCCTCTTGTGTGATTTCTCTGTCAATATTCTTGCGCTCGTTATTGCTCTCGTTGATTTGTTCTCCGATCTTGAGGGCGGTGGCCATATCTGTAGCCTTGAGCAACTCTACCGCAAGGCGTCCTGACTCCATGCGTCCGGCGGCATTGATGCGTGGTCCGATCTTGAAGACGATATCATCGACTGTAACGTGACCCGGCTCTACATTTGAGAGCTGAATCATCGCCAGCAAACCTTTGCATGGGTTCTCATTGATCTGCTTGAGGCCGAAGTGTGCGAGGACTCTGTTTTCTCCAACCATTGATACAAGGTCAGAAGCAATGCTGACGGCTAGAATATCAAGAAGTGGGATAAGCGTTTCAAAATCAATATTATACTTCTGGGAGTATGCCTGAACAAGCTTGAAGCCTACACCACAACCACTTAGGTCATCAAACGGATAATTGCAATCTTCTCTTTTAGGATCAAGTACTGCAACAGCTTGTGGAAGAGACTCTTCTGGAAGATGGTGATCGCAGATGATTATGTCAAGCCCCTTGCTGCGTGCATATGCAACCTTGTCGATGGCCTTGATGCCGCAGTCGAGAGTGATGATGAGAGAGAATCCTCCCTCGGCAGCCCAATCTATGCCCTTATATGAAACACCATAACCCTCGTCATATCGATCAGGGATGTAGAAATCTACGTTTTGTGTAAAGCGGAGGATGAAGGAATACACCAGGGCGACTGCAGTTGTGCCATCAACATCATAGTCACCATAGACAAGAATCTTCTCCCCGGAGTTGATGGCCTGATGAAGCCTTTCTACTGCGATGTCCATATCCTTCATTAAGAATGGGTTATGGAGATCCTGAAGGCTTGGACGGAAGAATGCTCTGGCCTGCTCGAAGCTGTTTACGCCACGCTTGACAAGCAGATCGGCAAGCACTTTGTCAATGCCTACCTCTGTTGCAAGTCTACCTACTTTCTCGGCGTCGGCAGCTTCTTTAAGTATCCATCTGCAATTCTTGGCCATATTAAGGCAAAGTTAAGCAATAATTTCCATTTATCAATTTTGAATTTTTGTTATCTTTGTAGAATTCTAGTAAAGAAATATTTAAAGCATAAAATATGAGCAATATTGAGTATAGCGAGCAGGAACTCTTGCGTAGAGAGTCGATGAACAAGCTTCGCGAACTAGGCATTGAGCCTTATCCAGCAGCAGAATATCCGGTTAACGCTAGTGCAGCAGAAATTACAGCCGGTTATGACGAGAGCAAAGGTAACTTCTCAGAGGTATGTATCGCAGGCCGTTTGATGAGCCGTCGTATTATGGGTGCTGCATCATTTGGCGAACTCCAGGATGAGAGTGGACGTATTCAGGTTTATGTAAAGCGCGATGAAATCTGTCCTGGTGAGGATAAGACAATGTATAATACCGTCTGGAAGAAGCTTCTTGATATTGGTGATATAATTGGTATTAAGGGTTTTGCCTTTATCACTCAGACAGGTCAGCTTAGTGTTCACGCAAAGGAACTCACAGTTCTCAGCAAGTCACTCAAGGTACTTCCTATCGTGAAAGAGCAGGATGGTCAGGTGTTTGACGCAGTTACCGATCCTGAGCTCAGATATCGTCAGAGATATGTAGACCTTATCATCAATCCACACGTGAAGGAGGTATTCATCAAGAGAGCCAAGATCGTGGCAACAATGCGCGAATACTTCAACGAGGCAGGCTGTCTCGAGGTTGAAACTCCGATACTTCAGAGCATCCCTGGTGGAGCGACAGCTCGTCCTTTCATTACTCATCATAATGCTTTGGATATTCCGCTTTATCTCCGTATCGCCAACGAGCTTTATCTCAAGAGACTCATCGTAGGTGGTTTCAATGGTGTATATGAGTTTGCCAAGGATTTCCGTAACGAGGGTATGGACAAGACTCACAATCCTGAGTTTACCTGTATGGAGATTTATGTGGCCTACAAAGACTACAATTGGATGATGTCATTTATTGAGAAGATGCTCGAGAAGGTATCCAATAACGTAAATGGCACAACCAAGGTCAAGATCGGAGAGCACGAGGTAGACTTTGCCGGCCCATATCGCAGACTTCCTATCCTTGAGGCAATCAAGGAATATGCAGGCGTAGATGTGAGCGAGATGGATGAAGATGCACTCAGAGAGTGCTGCAAGCAGCTTAATGTCAAGACTGAGCCTTCAATGGGCAAGGGCAAGCTCATCGATGCTATCTTCGGTGATTATTGCGAGGATAAGCTCATTCAGCCGACATTCATCACAGATTATCCGGTTGAGATGTCTCCACTTACTAAGCGTCACCGCAATAACCCTGGCCTTACTGAAAGATTTGAGCTGTTTGTTTGCGGTAAGGAGCTTGCAAATGCATACTCTGAGCTCAATGATCCTGTAGATCAGCTCGAGAGATTTGAGGAGCAGGCAAGACTCAAGAGCAAGGGTGATGATGAGGCAATGTATATCGATATGGACTTTGTACGTGCACTCGAATATGGTATGCCTCCAACCTCAGGCCTCGGAATGGGTATCGACCGTCTGACTATGTTTATGACCGGTCAGACAACTATCCAGGATGTTCTCTTCTTCCCTCAGATGAAGCCTGAGAAGATCCTCAAGAAGAAAGAAGAACAAGATCAAGAATAGTGATTGAGATTATCACATCAACATCAAATCCTAAAATAAAGGCACTCCTGGCGTTGCAGCAGAAGTCTTCTATGCGGCGCAAGGAGTCTTTATTTGTGGTTGAGGGTGCAAGAGAGCTGGAGCGCTGTGTGTCTGCCGGATATGAGGTGGATACAGTATTTGTGTGTCCGGAAATAGCAGGGGAGTTTGAGCATCCGCAGGGAAGCAAGTGCTTCTATGTCAGCAAAGAACTATATGCCAAGATAGCATACCGTGAAGGAACTGAGGGCGTTATTGCAGAGGTTAAAAGCAAGACGCTGAAGCTTGAAGATCTATCTCTTGGGGAAAATCCTCTGATTATGGTGCTCGAGAGTGTAGAAAAGCCGGGCAATCTTGGAGCAATCCTTAGAACTTGCGATGCAGCAGGTGCAGATGCCTTGCTGGTATGTGACCCGCTCACAGACCTCTTTAATCCCAATCTCATCAGAGCATCTCTCGGCGCAGCTTTCAGTGTTCAGACTGTAGCTTGCAGCAGCGAGGATGCAATATCATTCCTGCAGAGCAGGGGAATTCAGATTCTCACAGCACAACTTCAGGATTCGGAACTGTACTACGATATAGATATGAAACGGGGCACGGCCTTGGTTATGGGTACAGAGTCAACCGGCTTGAGCGATCTTTGGCGCAAGGCTGCCAATGCTCATATTCGCATCCCTATGCTCGGGATGGTGGACTCTCTCAACGTGTCCGTATCAGCTGCCGTCCTTCTTTATGAATCAGTCAGACAACGCAATGGATAAATTTGGTCTTATCGGCTATCCGATCGCTCATTCGCTTAGCCCTCGTCTTTTTACTGCAGCCTATGATGGCCGCTTTGCCTACGAACTCATTGAGACAGAAGACTTTGCCTTTGCATGGCAGACCTTCCTCGACGGATATAAGGCAATCAATGTCACGGCTCCGTTCAAAGGTGACGCGTTTCAGAGGGCAGACATTCTTAGTCCGGAATGTGAGAGAGTAGGAGCTACCAATCTCTGCGTGAAGACGGATCAGGGTATCAAGGCCTATAACTCTGATTATCTAGGAGTTAAGTCGTTGATTGAGGGACTTTCTGGCACTGCTGCAGTGATTGGATATGGCGGAGCCGGTAAAGCAGCAATGGCCGCTGCCGAGGATGTAGGTCTGAAGACAAAGCTTTATCGCCATAATGAGATTGCCTCAGGAGTAAGTGCTGATGTGATTATTTATACCCTGCCTAGAAGTGTCGAGGGTGTGGATAAGCTTGAATGCTCGGTTCTGCTTGAGGCCAACTATAAAGATCCTTGCCTGACAGCTCACAAGGGATATGTCCCTGGCACGGCATGGCATCTTCAGCAGGCTGTCCTCGGGTATTCTTTGATGACAGGACTCGAGCCTTGTGAGGAAAAGATGAAGTTAGTCTACCTCTAGTATCTTTACAATCCTATCTACAATTTCATAAACCGGGGTCTCGTCGGTTTCTACGCTGATTTCTGCCAATTGGTAAATCGGCTCCCGCTCAGCATATAGCTTATCCGCATTGCTGAAAAGCGGGCGGTTGCTGTCGCTGTCTCCGATGCGTCGGCGGATGCAATCAAGGCTGGCGTGGAGATAGATGCTGGTGCATTTGCCGAGAATCAGCTCTCGCGAAGGAGAGTGTGTGATGCAGCCTCCACCAAGAGCAATCACCACCGGCTCCTTCTCTTCGCGGATCAGTGCCTCGAGGGTTTGGAATTCGGCTTCGCGGAATGCTGCCTCTCCCGAGGCGAATATTTCAGGGATGCTTTTCCCGTAGCGTTGCACGATGCTGGCATCCAGATCTATGAATTTCCAGCCCAGGCGTCGTGCCAGGGCCTTCCCGACGGTGGATTTTCCGCTCCCCATAAAACCGGTAAGAGCTATTGGCTTGAGCTTTAATTGCATAGTGTAAAGATAGAGAATAATTGTGTGTAATCTGCAAAAAAAGCACTATCTTGCAAGATAAAACTATTAAAATATGTCACTGAATAAAGTAATGCTTATCGGTAACGTTGGTAGA
>JAFNUQ010000078.1 GCA_017383945.1 Bacteroidales bacterium
CAAATCTTTGGAAGCCACTATTTGAAGATTATGGTATCCATATTGATTTTGCGTGGAGAACTTTCAGATGGGATAGTGAGGCGCATATCAAGGCACACGTTCATTGTGTTATCATAGGATTTTCAATAGCAGCAGATACTACAAAGAGGATTTTCGATGGAGATACTGTTTCAGTGGCAAAGAACATCAATCCATATTTGTGTGATGCTCCAAATGTTTTTATAGATAGCCGAAGCAAAGCGGTTTGCAATATCCCAGACATTGGAATTGGTAACAAACCAATTGATGGTGGCTTCTATTTGTTCGATGAGGCTGAAATGAATGATTTTATAAGTAAGGAGCCTCGTTCGGAAAAGTTTTTTAGACCTTGGTATGGTTCTCAGGAATTCCTTCAGAATAAAAGACGTTATTGTTTGTGGCTGGGAGATGCTTCACCAGCCGAGCTTAATTCTATGCCTGAATGCAAGAAAAGAGTCGCTGCTGTAAGAGAATTCCGACTAAATAGTACAAGTCTAGGTACACAGAAGTTAGCAGATAAGCCAACGAGATTTCATGTTGAGAACGTTCCTGATTCTGAGTATCTACTGATACCTAAAGTTTCGTCGGAACGAAGACGATATATTCCAATGGGCTATATGGCACCAATGAATATGTCAAGTGATCTAGTGTTTATCGTACCAAATACAACATTATATCACTTTGGCATTCTTGAGTCTCTTACCCATATGTCATGGATGCGAGCTGTTTGTGGACGACTTAAGAGTGATTACAGATATTCAAAAGATATCGTTTACAACAACTTCCCATGGCCAACCACAACAGACGCACAGAAAGCCAAGATAGAGAAGACAGCACAGGCAATCCTCGATGCTCGCAATATCTATCCGGATTGCTCCCTTGCCGATCTATATGATGAAGTGACCATGCCGCCGGAACTCCGCAAAGCCCATCAAAACAACGACAAAGCAGTGATGGAAGCATACGGATTCAACCCTCGCATGAGCGAGCCTGAGATTGTAGCAGAGTTATTTAGACTATACCAAGAGCTAATATAAATCTTCGGTGTATTCTCTGTAAATCTCGTCCGCAAGATAGCGGTCGCTTCTACAATGAAGATCAGCGATTCCATCCTGTATCATCTGAGCTATAGTAGAATGATAGAAGACATCCATCGCTTTATCAAGAGACCCATCAAATTTCTCCGCCAGGATTGCAATAACTCTAGCGTTCTTGGCTTGAATGATTATGTTTTTTGAGTCGTCCATCATTTCTTGATTTCTTCGGATGACACAAATTCCAGCAGATCGATTGCGCGTTGAGTCCTAAGACAATACTGATTGTTTGGTTTTTCGTACTTCAGACGTCTAAGTGCTTCATCCTTTGATATATCACCTGTAAAGTACAGATCAATAGTCCTAAAGATCTTATCATCTGCGATACCACCTATCACAATGTCATACTCTGACTTATCTTCCCCTTTGCGACATTGGAAAACAAAATCTAACCATTCCTCATCGTAAGATTCAAATGTTTTGATGGATAGGTCGTTGTTTGTTTCTGCAAGATTGTATTCACAAATAAACGCTGGTCGTCCTCTCAAGAAGAATCTCTCCGAATATTGAACGGCCTGATGACGCATAGAAGTCAAGTAGAAACCTTTTCCAAAATCCAGATAATCTCGTGAATGTTCAAGGTCAGGTTTTTCAATAACTATGTATGAGGTGTGATATAGTATCATGACAACGCTCCTTTCTCCTGCATGTAGTCAATCAAATCATTCATTAAGTATTCCTTTCCGAATGTATGAAGGACATCATATCCCTTGACTATATAATCGTCGAGAATGCCACACTCCTTGAGCTTAACATACACAACCTTTTGAGGCAAGTTAAGTCTTGTTGACAAATTGCCTATACAAAAAGTTACGAAATCCAGCTGATCTAAGCTCATAGCTACTCAACATTAATTAATAAACGCAAATATAAGGAAATTTTGTACCAAAGTCAAAGGGAAGTATCAGAGCATATTTGTGGCAAAATTTTGGGGATTGGAATCAATATTCTATCTTTGCGAGGTTAAGAAGAAAAGTCATTATGGCAGACAGCAATTTCATAGATTACGTCAAGATATATTGTGCATCAGGACACGGCGGTGCCGGTTCTACTCACCTTCATAGAGCAAAATATGTCCCTAAGGGAGGTCCGGACGGTGGCGACGGCGGTAGAGGAGGACACATCATCCTCAGAGCCAATCCGCAGTTCTGGACGCTCATCCACCTCAAGTATCGCAAGCACATCAAAGCTGAAGATGGCGAAGGCGGCAAGGATTCGCTTCGCAAAGGTAAGAACGGCAAGGACATTTATCTTGATGTTCCTGTGGGCACCGTAGCAAAAGATGCCGAGACAGGAGAAGTGCTTTTTGAGATAATGGAGCCAGGCGAAGAGCGCATCCTCTGCAAAGGCGGTAGGGGAGGCTTGGGCAACAACAACTTCAAGACATCCACACTCCAGACCCCAAGATTTGCTCAGCCTGGAGAAGAAGGCCAGGAAGGCATCTTTATCCTTGAGCTCAAGCTTCTTGCAGATGTAGGTCTTGTAGGATTTCCTAATGCCGGAAAGTCAACTCTCTTGAGCACAATCACAGCTGCAAAGCCGAAGATTGCAGACTATGCATTTACAACCCTGGAGCCAAATCTAGGTATTGTCAGCTACCACGATGGAAAGTCGTTTGTAATGGCAGATATCCCAGGTATCATTGAAGGTGCACACGCGGGAAAGGGCATCGGAACACGTTTCCTCAGACACATCGAGCGCAACTCGGTACTGCTGTTTATGGTCAGCGTGGAGGAAGATGATATTCTTGCCAGCTATAAGACTCTCATCAATGAGCTCAAGCTTTATAACCCTGAGCTCCTCACCAAGCAGAGAGTTCTTGCCATCACCAAATGTGACCTGATTGACGAGCAGATTGAGAAGGAAATCAAGCCTCATCTACCTCGCAAGATACCATATGTCTTCATATCATCCAGCACAGGACAGGGCTTGAACAAACTCAAGGATGAGTTATGGAAAGCTCTTCAGTTATAGGACTTTGGGGCACATTGGAGCAAGCAGATAAAGCAGCAACTTTGTCCATCAATGCTCTGAATTGTCCTGTCACAGATTTCATCTGGTCAATATTTTCCAACATCCCCGTATGGATACCTCTCTATATCGGGGTTGTGGTGTTTTTCTACCTCAGATTTGGCTGGAAAAGAGCAAGCATCTTCACACTTTGTTGCGTGCTGACAGTGCTTTGCTGCGACCAGTTTGGCAATGTCTGCAAAGATTTCTTTGCAAGGCTTCGCCCTTGCCACGATCCTTATATGATTGATGCCGGGCTGCATATTGTTGAAAAGCTAGGAGGGAAGTACGGCTTCTATTCGGCTCATGCCGCCAACGCAATGGGCTTTGCCGTGTGCTCAAGCATTATCTTCAAACAGGTGTGCAAAGCGCGCATATACAGCTGCGCAATCACCATCTGGGCATTGCTCGTGGCGATCAGCAGGGTATTTGTGGGAAAACATTTCCTTGGAGATGTGATTGTTGGCGCAATGGTCGGAGCAATATTTGCCTTGGCATTTGCTTCTCTTGGAAAATATGCAATTAAGAAACTGAAACTATAGGCGTTTCATTACATTTATCTGCTCGCTGGTCACATCGACAGAGATAGGAAGTCTGCCTTCGATCTCTCCATCCACTTCAATTATATCATTTGAGTTCTCGTCCATAGGAACAACCTGGACAGATTTACCGCGACCGGTGTGCACCACGTCGCACTCGTGAATTGTGCCATTGAAAAGACGAGGAATCTCTCTGACAATCCTCAAGAGAGAAACCTTAGGGATAATCATAAAGTCTACCTCTCCATCATCGATCTTTGCCAGCGGAACCTGCCTCATGCCGCTACCAGAATATGGGCCATTACCAAAAGCAATCGAGTAGCATGGACCGGTATAGAATACTTCGCCATCTGCAACTACGCAGACATTTATGGTTTTTGCGTGGGTAAGGCTGTAAAGAAGCGCCTGAAGATAGATTCTCTTGCCTCTTTTACCGGATTCTTTCTGCTTATTTACTCGCTGACACACGTGCGAATCAAAGCCGATACCGCCAATATTTGCCATATATGACATCTTGCCGCCGCAGCTCTTGACCTTGATTACATCCATCTTCTGGAAAGAATCTCTGTGAATGATGTTTACTACCTCATCCATATCGTGAGGAACCTTCAGAGACTTGATCCAGTCGTTACCGGAGCCGATAGGGATTACCCCCAAATAGAACTCGCTCAGAGAGACTTCATGCTTGAAGCACCACTTGCATATACCGGCAAACGCCTCGTGGAGAGAGCCATCGCCACCAACCGCAACAATCTTCCTATATCCCTCTTCTGCAGCATCATAGGCCAGCTGAGTGGCATGTTTTTTATGATCTGTCATCGCTGTGATGTATGGAACCCCGAGTTTATCAAGTTTACGCTCGGCAGGAATCCACTCGCACATAGTTTTTCCTGAACCAGCGCGTGGATTGACTATAAAGTAATAGGCAGATTTTACACGTGTCATGAAACAAATGTAGGAATAATTTGTTAAATTTGTACTTCTATACGCATAATATGGGGAAAGTAATCGCAATAGCCAATCAAAAAGGCGGAGTAGGCAAGACTACTACCGCTATCAATCTTGCAGCATCGCTATCGGTTCTTGAAAAGAAGGTACTCATAATTGATGCTGACCCGCAGGCAAATACTACATCAGGCCTTAATTTCTCGCCTGATGAAGGACAAAACCGCACTTTATATGAAGTGATGGAAGGCAGACTTGATGTTACAGACGCTCTCATCCAGACAGAGCTCACCAACCTGCACATGATTCCATCAAACATCAACCTTGTAGGTGCAGAGATTGAGCTTCTTGAGACAGAAAACAGAGAATCCATGCTCAAAAATGTGCTTGCGCCCATAAAGGAAAGCTATGACTATATCATTATAGACTGCTCTCCTTCGCTTGGTCTCATTACGGTCAACTGCCTCACCGCTGCAGACTCTGTTATTATCCCTGTACAACCTGAGTTCTTTGCTCTGGAAGGCCTTGGAAAGCTCCTCCAGACTATCAGACTGGTGCAAAACGGAGTCAATCCAAACCTCACAATCGAAGGCTTTGTCGTTACAATGTTTGACGGAAGAACAAAAGTTCATAATCAAGTACTAGGAGAGCTGAAAGAGCATTTCCAGGGTCTTGTCTTCAATACTGTCATCCAGAGAAATATTCGACTCAGTGAGGCCCCATCGCACGGTAAACCTATTATCTTGTATGATATTATGTCAAATGGTTCCAACAACTACCTAAATCTTGCAAAGGAAGTTATGGAGCGCAATGG
>JAFNUQ010000079.1 GCA_017383945.1 Bacteroidales bacterium
AACTTCAGCAGCTCCAAGATGCCGCATTGAAGGAGGATGAGCTCGAAGAGCTGGAGGCAGAGCATCGCACATTGGCCAATGCTGAGCAGATACAGTCAGCTTTGTATGCGGTACAGCAGGCGCTAAATCCTCAGGAGCAAAGCATTTCCTCAAACCTGAAAGATGCTGCTCGCAGACTGGATGCTATTTCTTCATATCTGGAAAATTCATCGAGCCTTAGTGCGCGACTTGATTCTGCCCGTTTTGAGATAGAAGATATTAGCGAAGAAGTTCAGTCGGCAATCCAGAGATTGGATCTCAGTCCGGATAGGCTTCAGTGGGTTGAAGATCGTCTGTCGTTGCTTTATTTGCTTATGCGTAAGCACAATTGTGCAGATGTGGGCGAACTCATTGAGTTGAGAGACAAGCTCGCTTTGGAGGTCGTGGATGCTTCATCGCTTGAAGAGACGATTGCCGAAAAGCAGCGTGAGCTGAGTGCCGTGCAGGCAGAGCTCCGCAAAATTTGCGCAGCCCTTTCCGCTTCACGCAGAAAGGCAGCGCCCGATTTTGCTTCGCAGATCCTCTCTTCTCTTGTCTTCCTTGAGCTTGAGTCATCCCGCTTCGAAGTCCGAGTGGACGGCCTTGCAGAACCGACAGAAAAAGGTGCAGATAGAGTCAGTTTCCTTTTCTCATCTTCTAGTAGAGGGCTTTCCGATGTTTCAAAAGTCGCATCTGGCGGTGAAATCTCACGCATTATGCTGTCGCTCAAGGCAATGATGGCTAGATTTGTGGGTATGCCGACCCTTATCTTTGACGAGATTGATACTGGTGTGAGTGGAAGTGTTGCAGACAAGATGGGACAGATGATCTGCAAGATGGGTAAGGATATGCAGGTGTTCTCTATAACACATCTTCCTCAGGTTGCAGCTAAGGGTAAGGCTCACTATCTGGTCAGCAAGCAGGGTGATGCTACCCGCCCTGTCACTAAGATAAGCCGTATTGATGGCGAGGATAGAATAAATGAAATAGCCCGCCTTTTGAGCGGGGCTACTATCACGCCAGAGGCTATTTCAAATGCAAAATCTCTATTGCACGAGGGTCTGAGTTAAGTCCTTGCTGTAGATTACTTTACGGACTGCGGTGTTGATTCTTCCGTGTCCGCTCTCCTGTTCAAACTTGAAGTCTGATTGCAATCCTCTATGAGATTGCTCTGGGAGTTTCTTGTGCCATCTGCGTCCATAACTGTCGCACATCTCAACAAAATATCTGACGATATCATAACCTTGGAAAGCAAACTGGCCTGGCTCGTTGTGGAAGAATGACCTGTATTTGATTACAAAATCCTTAACCTCTTGTGCATTGTAATCTATGTAATATGCTGTGGTCAGTCTTGTGTTGGCATTGTATAGGTCACTCACATTGTCACTGATATTGCTTCTGACTCTTGATGTGCTATAAAGCGTAATGTTCTTGAATTGCTGTGATGCAATTGCTACGCTTCTTGTAGCGCCGGCAAGGAATGAATCACTGTCAGTTGCTACCACAATGCGGTAGTTGAGGTTTTCTTCAAATGTCACATCGTTGAGTGAGCGGACAACGGTAAACATAAGGTTTGCCTCTCTTAGTTTGCTCATCAGTCTTGAGGCTTGCTGCCCGGTAGGGTAGGCTCCATTGTCGCTGATGACAATGATCTGGTCTGCAATCTGCGTGTCCTGAGCAATCCAAGTTGCGAGCTCATCAATCTGACGATACCAAGGTACCGGTGATTGCACTATATTACAAGAGTCTACCAGCTCGGCCGTTCTTGGCTCCAATGGGGAGATGATGACCTTATTATTAGGTATCTTGTCAACAATTGCGCTGATATCTTTAAATGAAATAGGTCCGATAATGATGTCGTTATCTCTAATAACGTCGACAGTGAGAGAGTCTTTGCTTGTATCAACTACATTTAGCTTGACCTTACGACCAGACTCACCAAGGTCTCTTAATGCAATCAAGGCTCCGCAGTACATCTCAAGGAAATTGTTGCTAGGTCTTTGCCCTGATAGGTTAAGAGGGAGCGCAAGAGTAACTCTTACCTGTGGAGCTGGATCAAAGAAATACATTGCATCTTCAATTGTGTTTTCAATGATTTCCTCAAAAGTTTCTGCAGTGTCAACGGCACTTACTGTGTCGACCTTAACCTCAACTGTCTCCTGCTCTTTCTTGCTTTTGCTCTTGCTTTTCTTGCCAGGGAACAAATACCACTGAGCGTCTGCACAGTAGCTTGCCAGACAGATGAAGGTAATTATTGTGAAGAACTTTTTCATCCTTTATGCTTTTATAGACTTTTTAGGAAACTGATAAAATCCTTGCAGAATCTGTTCCAACTTAGTCTGTCATTTTCTTGTTTGATGGCTTCGATGCATTTTTCCCTTAACTCCGTATTGCAGAAATACTCCTTGATTGCGGCTTGGATAGTTTCCGGCTCGCAATCTTTGCACACGATGCCTTTATCTGCTATTGTTTCTTTCAATCCGCCCACAT
>JAFNUQ010000080.1 GCA_017383945.1 Bacteroidales bacterium
TCAGGTCGTTCATATGTATATCAGGCAATGCGTGTGACTGGTGCTGGCGACATCAATAAGTCAGTATCGGAAACTCTTGCCGGAAAGCTTCCTCAGCGTATTATCTCTCGCAAGGCAGCTGCCGGATATTCTAGCTACGGTAACCAGATTGGCCTTGCGACTACTCACGTGCGCGAAATCTTCCACGATGGATATGTTGCCAAGCGTCTTGAAGTAGGTGCTGTTGTCGGTGCTGTTAAGGCAGAAAATGTGCGCAGAGAAAGTCCTGCGCCTGGCGACGTGATCCTGCTTCTTGGTGGAAGAACAGGTCGTGACGGTATTGGCGGTGCAACCGGTTCTTCAAAGGAGCACACTGAGAGCTCAATCGAGACTTGCGGAAGCGAAGTTCAGAAGGGTAATGCTCCAGAGGAGCGCAAGCTTCAGAGACTCTTCCGTCGTCCTGAGGTTACAAAGCTCATCAAGAAATCCAACGATTTCGGTGCCGGTGGTGTGAGCGTTGCAATCGGCGAGCTTGCTGACGGTCTTGATATCTATCTCGATAGAGTTCCTGCAAAATATAGCGGTCTCAACGCTACTGAGCTTGCAATCAGTGAGTCACAGGAGCGTATGGCTGTGGTAGTTGAGAGTAAGGACAGAGCTGCATTTGAGAGCTATTGTGCTAGCGAGAACGTTGAGGTTACTCACGTTGCTGACGTTACTGATAGAGCAAGAATGCGAATGTTTAACGGAGAGACCATCATCGCTGACCTCAGCCGCACATTCATCGATAGTGCCGGTGCAAAGCATTATGCAAAGGCAGCGATTGAGGCAGTGAGCGAGCAGACTCCATTTGCGCAGCAGCCTGAGGGAGAGACACTTGAGCAGAAGTTCTGTGATGTGCTCGGTAGTGCAAATGTCGCTTCTCAGAAGGGTCTTATTGAAATGTTTGACTCTACAATCGGTCGTTCGACAGTTCTTATGCCATATGGTGGTGCTCTTCAGACAACGGAAACTCAGGTGTCTGTACAGAAGCTTCCTGTTGATGGCTTTACCAATACTGCCAGCGTAATGGCGTTTGGCTACAACCCATATATCAGCTCTTGGAGCCCATATCACGGTGCAGCCTATGCAGTTGTTGAGGCTTGTGCCAAGGTAGTAGCTGCCGGTGGAGATTATTCAGGTATGAGGTTCTCATATCAGGAATATTTTGAGAGAATGACCTCTGACCCACACTCTTGGGGTAAGCCACTCTCAGCTCTCTTGGGAGCACTCAAGATGCAGACTTCATTTGGCCTTCCTTCAATCGGCGGTAAGGACTCGATGAGCGGAACATTTGAGCAGATAAATGTGCCTCCAACCCTCATCGCATTTGGTGTTACTACCGTTGATGCACGTACAGTCATCTCTCCAGAGTTGAAGTGGGAAGATAATAAGCTTTACCTCATCAAGCACAATGCTCTTGACAATTACATGCCAAATGTTGAAGAATTAAAGAGCAACTGGAAATATGTCAATGAGCAGATCAAGGCTGGTAATATCGTTTCTGCTTATGCTCTTGGCTTCGGTGGTGTGGCAGAGGCTGTGTCTAAGATGGCATTTGGTAATCTCTTCGGTGTCGACATCAATCTCAGCGAGGACGAGCTCTTTAACTATAATTATGGCTCTATCCTTGTCGAGACACAGGATGAGCTCAACCATCCTTCAGCGATGCTCATCGGTAAGGTTACAAATGGTGAGGATGGCATGCTTCATATCAATGGTCAGAAGCTCTCTATTGACAAGCTGCTTGATGCCAACAAAGCAAGATATAACAAGGTATATCCAGACAGCTGCAAGCCTGCATTCTCTAAGCTTGTTACCGCTTCTTGTGAAGAGAGCTATGACAAGTCTTTGAAATATGCAGACGGACCGGTTGAGACTCCTCTTGTATATATCCCTGTCTTCCCTGGTACAAACTGTGACTACGATACAGCAAAGGCATTTAGAAAGGCTGGCGCTGAAGTGAGATTTGGCGTATTCCGTAACCTCACAGCAAGTGATGTAAATGACTCTATCGCTCAGATGAAGAAGAATATTTCTGAGTGCCAGATTCTTGCCCTTGCAGGTGGCTTCTCGGCTGGTGATGAGCCTGACGGAAGTGGTAAGTTTATCGCCAATGTTCTCAATAATAAGGATATAGCAGAATCAGTGCATGCTCTTCTTGACCGCGGTGGTCTCATCCTCGGTATCTGTAATGGTTTCCAGGCTCTTGTCAAGAGCGGCTTGCTTCCTTATGGACGCCTTGGTATGGTGACAAAAGAGTCTCCAACCCTTTTCCGCAACGATATCAACCGCCACATCTCTCAGATGGTTACAACCCGTTTGGGAACAGTGCGTTCACCTTGGCTCAGCGGTATGAATGTAGGTGATCTTCATACAATTGCAGTCAGCCACGGTGAAGGAAAGTTTGTTGTAAATGAGGCCCTCGCAAAGCAGCTCTTTGATGCAGGTCAGGTAGCGTTCCAGTATGTGAATCCATTTACAGAAGAGGTTACCAGTGAGTCTCCATACAATCCAAACGGATCGTTCTATGCTATCGAGGGTATTGTGAGCCCTACAGGTCAGATTCTTGGTAAGATGGGTCACACTGAGCGTTTTGAGGACAACCTCTTCAAGAACATCAATGAGGAACTCGAACAGCCAATATTTGATGCTGCTGTGCGTTATTTTAGAAAGAAATAATAATAAAAGAATACAAGAATATGGAAAAGCAGA
>JAFNUQ010000081.1 GCA_017383945.1 Bacteroidales bacterium
GATGGGCGACGAGCCTTTCTATCCTGAGATGATATGTTCTGAGATCATCGCCCATTGCATTGACGAATATGACAAGGACTTCAACGAGACAATCTGTTATGGAAGCGATGTATCTGTAGAGGAAGTGATATCCTCGGCCAGAAGATTTCCGATGATGTCAGACAGACAGCTGGTAGTGGTCAAGGAAGCTCAAAGGATGTCTGATATCGAAGGCCTTGTAGCCTATGCCAAAGAACCTCTAGACAGCACAGTACTGGTGCTGCTCCTCAGAGGCGCCAGCCTTGACAAACGCAAAGCCCTCTACAAAGAAATACAGAAAAAGGGCGTGATAGTGGACTCCCCTCTCATCAGGGACTACGCGATTGCAGACTGGATCATCTCCTATTATAATTCGCGCTCGCTACGCATCACTCCTGGAGCTGCACAGCTGCTGGCTGAGGCGACAGGCACCAACCTGAGCACAATCGCAGTAGAGACCGACAAATTGCTGAAGAACCTTCCGGAGGGATGCAGAGACATCAAGGAGGAAGATATAGAAAAGAATGTCGGCATCTCGCGAAGCTACAGCGTCTTTGAGCTCACAAAAGAGCTTTCATTTAAGAACTCGGCAAAAGCGCTGAAGATCGCAACGATGATGGGCAATGCAGCAAAATTCAGCCTCGCAATGACCGTCAGCGCATTGTACACACATTATAGCAGAATCCTGAAATATGCCGCTCTCGTCAGCAAAGGCGGAAGCATCTCCCCAGAAGACAAAGCAAGGGCTCTTGCCGGAGTAAATCCATATTTCTATCGCGAATACGACACAGCAGTGCGCAATTATCCGCTGCCAAAGGCAATGATGGCAATGTCTCTGCTTTGCCAGTATGACTACCTCAGCAAGGGAGGCGATGGAGCCGGTACTTCGGACAGCTCGCTGCTGAAAGAACTAGTCGTCAAATTGCTCAATCTATAATACAAGAAAAGCCAGCATCACTGCTGGCTTTTCCATTAAATATCCATTTTCTTTTCTTTTACTCTAGTAATCTTTTCCTTCATCACATCTACACTTTCTGTAATTGAATTTTCAAAAGTGTCTGCTACCTTTTCTACGATGAGGTCATTTCCAGGGATGTGAATCTGAATCTTAGTCTTCTTGCCATCCTTTGTATCCTCAAGGATAACTTCTACTTCCTGTGCTTGTTCTTCACAGAACTTAGATAGACGTGAGACCTTTTTCTCGACGAATGCGATGAGCTTCTCACCTGCGTCGAACTTCATTGCGCGGATTTTAATCTCCATAATTACCTCCATTTTTAGCCCTTGGGTGGGCATTGATATATACACTTTTTAGGCGCTGAATTGAATTATGCGTATACACCTGTGTTGCCGCTAGTGAAGAGTGTCCAAGCATCTCCTTGATTGAATTGATATCAGAACCTTCTTCAAGCAACTGGCTTGCGATAGTGTGTCTGAGCACGTGTGGAGATAATTGACCATTGATCCCTGCGACACCTAGCTCTTCCTTGACGGCCCTGTCGACAAAAACCGGATAGAGGCGCTTGCCGGTGGGTGTCTGAAGGAGTGGAGCTTCTGCAGAAATATCAACATATTTCAAAGAACCTAACGATTGTAAATATAATAAAAAATCATCACATAACATAGTTGAGAGCGGAATTTCTCTCATTTTATCTCCTTTTCCTGTTACTTTCAGAACGCGTCTGGACGCATCAAAAGAACTGCGATTGAGAGAGATGAGCTCACTACGTCGGATGCCTGTGCAATATAGCACATTGATAATCATATAATTGAGCGCTTTAGGATAGGCTCCGTACTCCAAAACGCCTTTATTTTCTTGAAAGTACCGCTCAATCTCCTCTCTTTTATAGAATTTTGCAAGTTGTTTGGAGACGCGAGGGCGCTTTACCAGTCGTGCCGGATTGGATTTGAGCTTGCCCTGCTTTACAAGGTAGCGGCAATAGCTACTCAAGACACTAAGATGCATGGACACACTCTTGGGATTCATCCCACACTCATCCATCAGGTGCACCTCATAACTCCTTATATTATTGATTGTAGGGACAGACTCCGGGCCAATATATCCATAAAAGTCCTCAAGCACCTTTGAATATGATTCACAAGTGCGATCAGAGTATCTTTTTATAGCTTTGATATATTGGATAAAATCACTTGGCATCAAGTCCGAGTTCTGGAGCGCGTTTGCGCATATACACATCTGCCTCTTCAAAATTATTACCGATCTCTCCGTCAAGGATTGCTTCCTTCACCATTTCCTTGAGAAGACCGATCTCACGACAAGGTTCGATTCCGTATACTGACATAACGTATTCGCCGGTAATCGGATTCTTGAAGTTGCGGACTGCATCCTTGGCTTCAACTTCCACGAGCTTGGCCTTGACGAGTTCAAAATTTGCCTTCAGGCGTGCAACCTTGGCCTCATTCTTTGAGGTGATGTCTGCACTGCAGAGTTGCATTAGATCATCTATATCATCGCCGGCATCAAAGAGCAACCTACGCACAGCGGAATCAGTTACCTCGCTGTCAACCAGCGCGATAGGTCTAAGATGCAGACGCACAAGTTTGGTCACATATTTACCTTCGTCAACAGGCAGCTTCAGGCGATTGAATATCTTGGGTACCTGTCGTGCTCCTACCACCTCGTGACCATGGAATGTCCAGCCAATTGCAGGGTCAAAACGCTTGCTCGCCGCTTTTCCGATGTCGTGCAGCAATGCTGCCCATCTGAGCCACAGCAATTTATCGGATTCTTTAATATTCTCGAGCACGGTCAGAGTGTGCTGGAAATTATCTTTATGTCCTCTTCCATCTACAGTCTCTACTCCTTTGAGAGCGGAGAGCTCAGGAAGGATATATGGCAGAAGTCCGCATCTGTCCATCAGCTCAAACGCCATCGCAGGCTTCTGAGTCACGAGCATCTTATTGAGCTCATCAGTGATGCGCTCCTTGGACAGGATATTGAGCCTGTCTGCAATTCTGTTCATAGACTCTATCGACTCGTCTACGATACGGAACTGAAGTTTATCGGTAGAAAGTTTAGTTGCAAATCTCACTGCCCTCAGCATTCTAAGAGGGTCATCGCTATATGTCGTGTCGGGATCAAGAGGCGTACGGATCAGACCAGCAGCAAGGTCCTTAATACCGCCAAACGGGTCAACCAGCGCACCGAAATCTTCTTTCTGAAGAGAAAACGCCATCGCATTGATAGTAAAATCGCGGCGCAACTGATCATCCTCGAGAGTACCGTTTTCTACTATCGGCTTGCGCGAATCCCGCCTGTAGGACTCCTTGCGGGCACCGACAAACTCAAGCTCGTCCTGTCCGTAGCGAAGCATCGCAGTGCCAAAGTTCTTGAACACGGTCACTTTGCGATGAAGCCTCTCCCCTACAGCTGTGGCAAAATCAATTCCACTGCCTTCAACAACCACATCAATATCCTTGCACTCTCTTCCCAGAAAACAATCTCTTACATAGCCACCTATCACAAAGGCCCTGACGCCTTTCTGATGGGCGATTTCTGAGAGGATGGAGAAGATAGGTCTATCCAGAAATTGAGAAGTTATTGTCGACATAGCATTTCATTATAATCAGGGACAGAGTCACAAGGAACAAATATCCCATCTTTCAACTTGTAAAGATAAGTTAAATTTCCGTTGGTAAGTATAATATAATGTACTCCCAACACAGAGTTATACCTCATCGATTGCTCGACGACCGCAGCATCAAGGGGCACAGAAGGTCTCTTGCATTCCACCACAGCCAGAGGTCTTAACTCCTTATCATACACTAGGATATCCGCTCTATACTGCTTATCGCCAAACTTAAAGCCCACTTCGGATTTCATCATATGCAAAGGCACCTTGAAGACTTCCTGAAGTTGTAATATAAACCACTGCCGCACCTGTTCTTCAGGTGTGGCAGTGACTTCTTTACGTCGTAGCGGATCCCAGATGAGGTTCATCTGCTATTTCTTAACATTAACAGCAGCTGCCTCTACAGGAAGACAAGCCATATAGTTCTGCAGATATGCGTTAAATCCAGCAACTTCCTCTGCTGTAGGGACAATCTCTACACCTGCATCGCCTGCAAATACCTTCTTGTCAAGGTACTCATCAAGAGGCAGATTATCCTGATTATTAACGAGATATCCGGCAAGGAGAGCAATACCCCAGGCTCCACCTTCGCCTGCAGTCTCCATCACAGAGATAGGCGAATTCAAAGCAGCAGCAAGCACTCTCTGACCGACTCCCTTGGTCTTGAAAAGACCGCCATGGCCGGTGATTCTATCAACTTTTACATTCTCCTCCTTGAAGAGCACATCATTGCCGGCCTTGAGCACTGCAACGGAGCCATAGAGGTGAGCGCGCATAAAGTTGGCAAGAGAGAACTTATCCGTTGCACTGCGCACAAAGAGAGGTCTTCCCTCTGCAAATCCTGTAACAGGCTCTCCTGAGATATAATTATATGACACAAGACCACCACAGTCTGCGTCTCCTGTCAAAGCGTGGTTGTACAGCTTGCCGAAAACCTCACCCATATCTACAGGTACTCCAAGCAATTCCTGATATTCCTTAAAGAGGCCGACCCAAGCATTGAGGTCTGATGTACAGTTATTGCAGTGCACCATCGCAACAAGGCTTCCGTCAGGAGTAGTGACCATATCGATCATCTCGTTTGGCTTGCTGAGATCCTTCTCAAGAACTATCATCGAGAACGAAGATGTTCCTGCAGAAACATTACCAGTGCGCTGCTTAACAGCATTGGTAGCTACCATTCCTGTACCTGCGTCACCCTCTGGCGGGCAGAGAGGCACTCCAGCCTGAAGCTTGCCAGAAGGATCGAGCTTGAGAGCACCTTCGGCAGTCAAGATACCGGCATCAGCACCGGCAGATATTGCCTTAGGGAGGATATCACGGAGCTTCCAAGGAAATCCCTTAGGAGCAACAAGAGCATCAAACTTCTCAACCATTGCGGCAGAGTAGTCCTTTGTCTGAGGATCTACCGGAATCATACCTGAAGCATCACCGATTCCCAAAACTCTCTGACCTGTCAACTGCCAGTGTATGTAGCCAGCAAGAGTAGTAAGGAAGTCAATATCAGCCACATGCTCCTCACCATTGAGGATTGCCTGATAGAGATGAGAAATGCTCCAGCGAAGAGGAATATTGTAGACAAAAAGCTCAGAAAGCTCTGCTGCAGCAGGACCTGTATTAGTGTTGCGCCAGGTTCTGAACGGAACGAGAATATTCTGATTCTTGTCAAAAGCCATATAGCCGTGCATCATCGCACTCACGCCGATTGCAGCTAGCTGTGTGAGTTCCACATCATATTGTTTCTTCACATCGGCACGGAGATCTGCATAGCAATCCTGAAGACCAGCCCAGATGGCATCGATACTATATGTCCAAAGACCATCCACAAGCTGATTTTCCCATGCGTGACTGCCCTGAGCTATAGGTTTATTATCGCTGTCGACAAGGACAGCCTTAATGCGAGTAGAGCCAAGCTCGATACCGAGGATGGCTTTACCCGACTGAATTACTGATTTAGCGCAAGTTGACATTACTTGAGTGCTTTATTAAGAAGGTAGTAAATCTCATTGATGCGCACATCACGCTTGAAGCTCTCAAGGGTTGTATCCTTGCTGATGTGAAGCATCTCGATATCAGCGATTTCCGCATAATCCTCCCAATACTCAGGAGTAATATCATATGAGAATGCAGAGTGGTGTGTACCACCGGCGATGAGCCAAGCTGCGGCACCTACCTCAAAGTTTGGCTGAGGAATCCAAAGTGCAGAAGCTACAGGCAACTTAGGAAGCGGCTTGCTCTTGATGCACTCAACATCAGCAGCGATAAGGCGGAAGCGGCCACCCATATCAACAATAGTAGCAGCAATACCACTACCCTGCTTGCTAGTAAACACGAGACGAGCGGTAGGAGTCTTTCTCACTCCGATGCCAAGGTGGTGAACCTCAAGCTTAGGTTTATCCTCGGCAATCATCGGACAGATCTCAAGCATGTGAGACTGCAAGATTGCAGACTTCTCGCCGTCAAAGTTGAGAGTATAATCCTCGAGGAATGAGCATCCCTGTGGAAGACCCTGAGTCATATACCATACTGTGCGATAAAGAGCGGCGGTCTTCCAGTCACCTTCAGCACCGAAACCATAACCTTCAGCCATCAGGCGCTGTGAAGCAAGACCAGGAATCTGATCAAAGCCCTTGCCTGTAGACTCAACAGCCACATCACCGAGATCATCAAAATTGGTAGTGAAGCCCTTTGCGCCCTTGGCTGTGAGCACAGCTCTGAGAGTGAGCTCTGCCTTGGCTGAGTTCCAGACCTTCTTGTATTCGAGGCTCTCCTTATCCTCTATCTTTGAGCAATGGTCATACTCCTCAAAATAGGTCTTGACGAGAGCATCAACATCAGCATCAGCAACCTGCTCAAAATAGGTCATCACCTCGCTGAAAGGCATATAATCAACGTGGTAGCCAAGTCTCATCTCTGCCTCTACCTTATCACCGTCTGTAACGGCAACATTGTTCATCTGATCGCCGAAGCGAAGGATGAGACAATCCTGGGCATCAGCCCAAGCAGCGGCAACTCTCTGCCATACAGCAATATGCTCAAGAGTCTTAGCGTCCTTCCAGTAACCTACGACTGTCTTGTGACCCTTGCGCATGCGAGCGAGTATATGAGCATACTCTCTATCTCCGTGGGCACTCTGGTTAAGGTTCATAAAGTCCATATCCATCTCATCCCAAGGAATCTCCTCGTTAAACTGAGTATGGAAATGAAGAAGAGGTTTGCGGAGTTTCTGCATTCCGTGAATCCACATCTTTGCAGGTGAGAATGTGTGCATCCAGGTGATAACACCCACACACTTAGGATCTGACTCCGCACGAGTCATCACGTCAAGAACTTCCTTTGAAGAGTTTGAAGTACCTTTATAAACAACCTTGATCGGAAGGATACCTGACTCGTTCATACCATCCACCATCTTCTGTGAATGAGAGTCTACCTGCACAACTGCGTCTCCACCATAAAGGAGCTGAGCTCCTGTCACAAACCACACTTCGTGGTTCTCATATGCTTTAATCATAATATCTATTTTTTAATTTGTCCGTAATATGCGTTTGGACCATGCTTGCGCGAGAAATGTTTCTCAACAAGCAATGGATTCATTGTAAGAGAAGGATTTACCGAGTAGGCGATAAAAGCCATCTTGGCAACCTGCTCAAGCACTACTGCATTGTGTACCGCTTCAAATGCGTCCTTACCCCAAGAGAACGGACCGTGATTCTTCACAAGCACGCCTGGAGTGTGTACCGGATTGATTCCCTCAAAACGCTTCACGATCACATTACCGGTCTCAAGCTCATATTCGCCTTTGACTTCAGCTTCTGTCATATCATCTGTACAAGGGACAGCATCGTGGAAGTAATCAGCGTGGGTTGTGCCGATATTAGGGATATCTTTACCCGCTTGTGCCCAAGCAGTTGCAAAGGTCGAATGAGTGTGCACCACTCCCCCAATCTCAGGAAAAGCCTTATACAGCACAACGTGAGTTGGAGTGTCTGAAGAAGGATTGAGCTCACCCTCGACCACATTACCGTCGAGATCCACAACAACCATATCTTCAGGCTTCATATCATCATAGCTCACACCTGAAGGCTTGATAACTACCAGACCGCTCTCGCGATCAATAGCAGAAACATTACCCCAAGTGAAGATTACCAGACCGTGCTTTACAAGCTCAAGGTTGGCATCACAAACTTTCTTTTTGAGTTCTTCAAGCATAGGACTACCAGAAATAAATGTAGAA
>JAFNUQ010000082.1 GCA_017383945.1 Bacteroidales bacterium
GTTCACACCTCAGATTTGGTAAATCACCTATCAAGGCTCCATATCTTGTGAACACTCCTGACTTCGTTGCTTGCCACGTGCCTTCATACCTCGAGAAGTATGACGTGCTCAAGGGCATCAAGGTTGGCGGTAGCCTTCTCCTCAACTCTCTCTGGAACGAGGAAGAGACTCTCAAGAGAATCCCAGATCATGCAAAGGCTGTAATCGCAAACAAGAAGATCAAGCTTTACATCATCAACGCAACTAAGATTGCTGCTGAGATCGGTCTTGGTGGACGCACCAACACCATCCTCCAGAGTGCATTCTTCCGCATTACCGGCATCATTCCTGTTGATGAGGCAGTTAAATATATGAAGGACGCAGCCCTCAAGTCATATGGCAAGAAGGGTGAGAATATCGTTAACATGAACTACGCAGCTATCGATCGCGGTGGCGAGTATGTTCAGGTTGAGGTTCCTGCAGAGTGGGCTAGCATCAACGCTAAGTTCAGCAACCACCACGCAGGTCGTCTTGCAACTCCATTTGTCAAGGAGATCGCTGACGTTGTAAATGCTCAGTGTGGCGACAGCCTCCCAGTAAGCGCATTTATGGCTTACCAGGACGGTACAATGCCAGCAGGCACTGCTACTTATGAGAAGCGTGGCGTAGCTGTTGACATCCCTACTTGGGACGCAAACAACTGTATCCAGTGTAACACTTGTGCATTTGTCTGCCCTCACGCTGCTATTCGTCCGTTCCTCCTCACTTCTGAGGAAGCTGCTGTTGCTCCAGAAAGCATCAAGATGGCTGACGGCAAGGCTAACCTCAAGGAGTACAAGTATGCTCTTGCAGTTTCAGTTGATGACTGTACAGGTTGCGGCAACTGTGTTGACGTCTGCCCTGCCAAGGAGAAAGCTCTCGCAATGGTTCCATACATTGACAACACTGCTGAGCAGGCAAACTACGATTACCTCAACGCTAAGGTTGGCTACAAGACTCCAGGTGACCCTAAGGCAAATATGAAGAACTCTCAGTTTGCTCAGCCACTCTTCGAGTTCTCTGGCGCTTGTGCAGGTTGTGGTGAGACTCCATATATCAAGAACATCACTCAGCTCTTCGGCGACCATATGATGATTGCCAACGCTACAGGTTGCTCTTCTATCTATGGTGCTTCATTCCCAGCTTCTCCATATTGCACTGACGCTCACGGTCGCGGTCCGGCTTGGCAGAACTCTCTCTTCGAGGACAATGCCGAGTTTGGTCTTGGTATGCACCTCGGTTCAGAGCGCATGCGTGAGACTGTTGCCGCTCTCATGGCAAAGGGTCTTGAGTGCGATAAGTGCTCAGACGAGATGAAGGCTCTCTACCAGCAGTGGCTCGATAACAGAAGCAACTACGCTGTAACTCGCGAGGTTGCTGACAAGCTCGTTCCTCTTATGGAAGAGTGTGGTTGTGAGGTTTCTAAGTCTCTCCTCAAAATTAAGCAGTACATCCCTGCTCGCAGCCAGTGGATCTTCGGCGGTGACGGTTGGGGTTACGATATCGGCTACGGCGGTCTTGACCACGTACTCGCAAGCGGTGCAAATGTAAACGTTCTCGTGCTTGACACAGAGGTTTACTCTAACACCGGTGGCCAGTCATCTAAGTCTACTCCAGTGGGCGCAATCGCTAAGTTTGCAGCTTCTGGCAAGCGCATCCGCAAGAAGGATCTTGGTATGATGGCTATGAGCTATGGTTATGTATATGTAGCTCAGGTTGCTATGGGTGCTAGCCCAGTTCAGTACCTCAACGCCATCAAGGAGGCTGAGGCATATGACGGACCATCACTCATCATCGCATACTCTCCTTGTATCAACCACGGTTTGAAGGCCGGCATGGGTCTCAGCCAGAAGGAGGAGAAGCTTGCTGTTGAGTGCGGTTACTGGCATCTCTATCGCTACAACCCAGCTCTTGAGGCAGAAGGCAAGAACCCATTTACTCTTGACTCTAAGGAGCCAGATTGGACTAAGTTCCAGGACTTCCTCAAGGGTGAGGTGAGATTTGCTTCTCTCCACAAACTCTTCCCAGAGAGCGCTACTGAGCTTCTTGAGAAGACAGAGGAGTTTGCAAAGATCCGTCTTGAGACTTACAAGAGACTTGCAGGCAAATAAAAACGACATTAAACATCTTGCTCTTAGATTTTTTAGTATCTTCGTACTAATATTTAGTACCGGATTTAAATACTAAGAACAATGAAGAGATTCTTTATTATGACAGCGGTGCTTATATGCACCGCTGTTTTGAGTTTTGGACAGGAACTTCCACAACTCCCAAATGATCCAGAGACAAAAGTCGGTAAGCTCGAAAACGGATTGACATACTATATCCGCCATAACGAGAAACCTGCCAACAGAGCTGAATTTTATCTCGCAACCAACGTAGGTGCTATCCAGGAAACACCAGATCAGGATGGTCTTGCTCATTTCCTTGAGCATATGTGCTTCAACGGAACCAAGAATTTCCCTGGCAAGGGCATCCTCAACTGGCTTGAGAGCATCGGAGCCTCATTTGGTGGCAACGTCAACGCTTCCACCGGTGTTGAGCAGACTATCTACTTGCTTAACAACATTCCTCTTGTGAGACCTACCGTTGTTGACACTTGCCTTCTGATAATGCACGACTACTCTCACTTTGTGACATGTGACCCAGCAGAGATCGATGCAGAGAGAGGTGTGATTCTCGAAGAAAAGAGATCAAGAAACAATGCTTCTTGGCGAATGAGAGAGGCCGGAATGCCATATCTCTATGGTGACTCAAAGTACAACGGATGTACAATCATCGGCAGCGAGGAGAACCTCAAGACATTCAAGCCAGAAAGCCTTGTAAACTTCTACAAGACCTGGTATCGTCCTGACATGCAGGCTCTTATCGTAGTCGGCGATATCGACGTTGATGAAGTAGAGGCAAAGATTAAGACAATATTTGCCGACATCCCTGCTGCAGAGAATCCTAAGGCTAAGGATGTCATCAAGATTCCAGACAACAAAGAGCCTATCGTAGGTATCCTCACAGACCCTGAAAATACTGGCGTAAACTTCACAGTATACTGGAAGAGCGAACCAACCCCAGAGGCACTCAACAGCACTGCTGTAGGTTTAATGACAGACCTCATCAAGCAGACTATGTCACTTGTTATGAGCGAGAGATTTGACGACCTCTCATCAGGAAGCAACGCTCCATTTATCTCTGCCGGATTTGGTATGGGCAAGCTCACAGAAACTTGCGAGGTTGTTCTCGGTCAGGTCGACTGCAAGGACGGACAGACTATGGAGGGATTTAAAGCTCTCATGACAGAACTTGAAAAGATGAGTCGTTTCGGCTTCACTGATGCAGAAGTTAAACGCGCACAGACTGAGATCATCTCTCAGCTTGAAAACGCAGCTTCACGTGCTGACACCCGCAGCAACAGCCAGTTTGTATACCCTTATATATATAACTTCTTTGATAATATGCCGTTTATGACTCCGCAGACTGAGCTTGAGCTTGTTAAAGCCATCATGCCTCAGATTTCTGCGACTGTCATCAACCAGGTAGCTACTCAGATCCTCACTCGTGAGAATATGGTAATCCTCTATGAGGGTATTGAGAAGGAAGGAAACGTACATCCAACTGAGGCTCAGATACTTGAGACTCTCACTGCTGTTCAGAACGCAGAAATTGAGCAGGTCGCAGGCGAAGAGATCCCGACAGAATTCCTCGACCCTAGCACACTCAAGGGCAGCAAGATCAAGAAGACAAGCAAGACTATCTACGATGCTACCAAGCTCACTCTTGCCAACGGTGCAGAAGTAATCCTCTACCCTGTTGACCACGAGAAGAACCGCATCAGCATCACAATCGAGAAGAAGGGTGGCCAGAGCCTTATCTCTGACGAGGACATGATTTCATTTGAGCCAAACATCTTCTCTCTCTACCAGAGCAATACAGGTATCGCAGAGTTCCCTAAGACCACTGTCAATAAGATGCTTGCCGGCAAGGAAGTTTCAGTACAGCCATTTATTGACGCCTACACTCACGGCATCTCAGCGTCTACAACTCAGAAAGACTTTGAGACTGCTCTTCAGATGGCCTACCTCTACTTCACTCAGCCACGCTTTGACGAAGAAGAGTACAATCAGGGCATCGCACAGATCGAGTCCATCCTTCCTAACTTGAAGAGCACTCCAAACTGGGCACTTTCAGAGAAGCTCTACAGCACAATCTACGACAGCCCACGTCGAATGCTTATCAGCGAAGAAGTTATCGCCAAGGCCAACCTCGCAACAATCGAGAAGAACTGGAAGCAGCTCTTCAAGGATGCAGCAGGTGTGAGTGTAATCATTGCCGGAGACTTCGACCCAGAGACAGTAACACCTCTAGTTCAGAAGTACATCGGTTCACTCCCTAAGGGCAAGAAGGCTACTGATTGGTCATATAGAGAAGATGGTTATGTAAAGGGCAAGAAGATCGAAGACTTCAGAACCAAGATGTCTACACCAATGGTAACTGTAGTTCAGATCTATAGCGCTGACAAGAAACACAGCATCAAGGACGCAGTCAGCTATTCAGCACTCAGCTACATCCTTAATATGGTTTACACTGAGACTATGCGCGAGAGCGAAGGTGGCACATACGGTGCTCAGGCAGCAGCTACAATCAACCACGAGCCTCTCAATATCGCAGAGATACAGGTTCAGTTCCAGACCAACGAGGAACAGGCAGACAGACTTCGCGAGCTCGCAGCCGAGGGTATCAAGAGCCTTGCAGCCAATGGTCCAAGCGCAGATCACTTTGAGAAGACTGTAAAGAACCTTGAAAAGAACATCTCAGAGCGCAAGCAGAGCAACAGCTACTGGGCAGGCGCTATCAACCAGCATGTCCTCTATGGCTATGACCACGCAACTGAGTATGAAGCAGCAGTTTCAGCACTCACGCCAGAGGACATCAAGGCTGCAGCAGCTGAGATTCTCAACTCCGGCAACTTCCTTGAAGTCGTTATGAGACCTGAGAAGTAATAACTCAGACCCAATACTAAGAAAAGCGGATGCATCTTGATGACTGCATCCGCTTTTTAGTTGTGCTATCAGTCTGTGTTCATGCTCTTTAAATCCAAAATTGGGGTGTTGATTTATAGAGCAAAATTTAAATCTATAATTTAATATTTACTATATTTGCAACAACTGAGCAATCAGTTTACATATTTAGATGAAAGTGTATCGCTTTTATCCCTTGTGTAGAAATCTGGTAAATTTCCTTGAATCGAGGGTAAGCAATCATAATTCATCACTTGCTTCGTCATATACTGTTCCAAAGTATATAGTCGCAGGTGTGGGGTATTGTTTATTCGATTCAAGGCTTACCAGAGCCTCTACACAGATAAACGATTAATCCCACACTTTTAATATAGAGGTTTAGTTTTATTTACATAGTTATATATGAAAAGACAACGTCTTATTACCTTCTTAACTCTATCTATCCTAGCCTGCGCATGCCAAAAGGAGATACAACCTATTCCCGTCTCTAGCGTTGAGCTAGATATGACATCTATGGTTTTAACAGAAGGAGATAGCCAAGAATTAGTCGCAAGTATTAGTCCCAATAATGCTGACAACCAACGAATAAGTTGGCGCAGTAGTGACGAATCCATTGCACTTGCTTGTGACGGCAAAATAATAGCACTCAAGCCCGGCAGCGCAATGGTTACTGTAACTACTGAAGATGGAGGTAAAACTGCAAGTTGTTCTGTAACAGTAGAAGCAAAATTCTACCCCGTAGAGAAAGTAACTTTAAATATAACTTCTTTAGAGATTGTTGAGGGTGGCAGTTATACCCTATCTGCTAGCATAACTCCAGAAAACGCAACAAACAAGAAGATTTTTTGGTCAAGTAGCAACGAAGCTATAGCCACTGTTGTTGATGGCATTGTCTCTGCGCTTAAACCAGGAGAAGTAGAAATTATTGCCACCACAGAGGATAGCAATAAAACCGCGACATGTAAAATAGCCGTGCTCGCCAAAGAATATCCCGTAGAAAGCATCTCATTAAATCAAACAACCGCGGAAGTTACAGAGGGGGAAAGCATCACACTATCAGCGCAAATACAGCCAGAAAACGCAAC
>JAFNUQ010000083.1 GCA_017383945.1 Bacteroidales bacterium
GATGGTCTCGGAGCTGTCTATGATTATGGTCAGCTTGGTTCAGAGCTCAAAAACAACATCAAGAAATATTGGTGGGATGCAATGACAAGACTTAACGAGAATATTGTCGGTATTGATGCCGCAATTTTCATGCATCCTCGTACTTGGGAAGCTTCTGGTCACGTGGGAGCATTTAATGACCCTCTTATTGACAATAAGGATTCAAAGAAGAGATATCGTGCAGATGTCCTTATTGAGGATTATATCGGTAAACTCGAGGAGAAAATCGAGAAAGATGTAGAGAAGGGTAAGAAGAAGTTTGGCGAAGCTTTCAACGAGGAGCAGTTTAAGGCAACAAACCCTAACGTACTCAGAAATCAGAAGAAGATTGATGAGGTTAGAGAAAAGATGGCCGCTGCTCTTAATGCCAATGATCTTGAGGCGCTTCGCCAGATTATCATTGATTGTGAGATTGCTTGTCCGATTTCAGGTACAAAGAACTGGACAGAAGTGCGTCAATTCAACCTTATGTTCAGCACTCAGATGGGTAGTGTAACAGAGGGCTCAAACGTAATCTATCTCCGTCCAGAGACTGCTCAGGGTATCTTTGTAAATTATCTCAACGTGCAGAAAACCGGCCGTATGAAGGTTCCTTTTGGTATCGCTCAGATAGGTAAGGCTTTCCGTAATGAGATTGTTGCTCGCCAGTTCATTTTCCGTATGAGAGAGTTTGAGCAGATGGAGATGCAGTTCTTCATCAAGCCTGGTACTGAGCTTGATTGGTTTGCAAAATGGAAGGAAAACCGTATGGCTTGGCACAAGGCTCTCGGTATGGGTGATGAGAATTATCGTTTCCACGATCATGATAAACTTGCTCATTATGCCAACGCAGCAACAGATATTGAATTCCGTTTCCCATTTGGTTTCAAGGAGTTAGAGGGTATCCACTCTCGTACTGATTTTGATCTTGGTAATCATCAGAAATTCTCTGGCAAGAAGCTTCAGTACTTCGATCCAGATATGGGCGAGAGCTATGTTCCTTATGTTGTTGAGACTTCAATTGGTGTAGACCGTATGGTGCTTGCTGTGCTTTCTCACTCATATAAGGAGGAGACTTTGGAAAACGGTGAGACTCGAGTAGTTCTCAGTCTTCCTGCTCCGCTTGCTCCTTACAAGGTGGCAGTTCTTCCGCTCATCAAGAAGGATGGTCTTCCTGAGGAAGCAAGAAAGATTATCGATGAGCTCAAATATGATTTCAACTGTCAGTACGACGAGAAGGATAGCATAGGTAAGAGATATCGTCGTCAGGATGCCATCGGTACTCCATATTGTGTCACTGTAGACCACGAGACTCTCACAGATCATTGTGTTACTCTCCGCGACCGTGATACAATGCAGCAGGAGAGAGTTCCGATCAGCGAGCTCAGATCAATTATTGATAAGAAAGTAAATCTTAACAATCTTTTAAGAAAACTTTAATGGCCCAGACATTTGTTTCTCTTGGAAAAGTTGAGGCAATCAAGTCTTTGTTTGAAAACACAGGCTACACTCCGTTCCAGGAGCCATTGAATTATAACGCAGAGGCGGGAGTAACTTCCGCCTCTAAACTATTTCTTGAGGGTACAGACTTCAATCTTGTCTATTTCCCTTTAAAGCATCTCGGATATAAGTCTGTAGTGGCAGTGACAGGCGAACTCTTTGCCGCGCTGAGCCATCCGCAGAGCCTCTCAGTCGTGCTGGGCGTCAGTGCAAAACTCGACTTTGAGCAGATTAAGCAGCTCTGGGACGGAGTTGTTGTCGCTGCGCGCGAATTCGGCTACGCTTCGCTTAGCCTGGAGCTTGTGCCTTCGCGCAATGGCCTTGCCATCAGCATTAACGCCGGCGGTGCCCGTTCTGCAAAATTGACTCAGAAGCAGGTGCAGGCGCAGACCAAGGATCTGCTCTGTATCTCCGGCAGCCTGGGTGCTGCATATCTGGGACAGCAGTTGCTCGAGCAGCAAAGCCAGGATCTGGATAAATATAAAATGCAGCTTGCTGCTTATTTAAAGCCCGAATTAGGCGCTTCAACCCTGTTGCGCTTAGAGGAGGCTGGAATTTGTCCTAGTGCGGCTTATTTTGTCACAAATGGCCTTTCTGATGCTGTTCTGAGATTGCAGCGCGATACTAAACTCGGAGCAAAGATTTATGCTGATAAGATGCCTTTTGAGGGCAATAGCTTCGCTATCGGCAAGCAACTCAATATAGATCCGTTTTCTGCCGCAATGAATGGTGGAGATGATTATAAGCTGCTGCTTGCTATACCGATTTCTCAATATGAGAGTTTCCGCAAGGATTTCCAGGTATTTGATATTATCGGCCACTTGGCACTACCTGAGGCAGGGGCAGTTCTTGTTACCCCTGATGGCCTGGAACATCAGATTTCAGCTCCAGGCTGGAAGTAGGGATTAATATTTTTTCTGCACACTATACTGAATGTCGAGTTTATTCAACTCGGCAATCAGTTCTGTGTTGACTTTTACCGCAAACTTCTTAGAATAGAAGTTGATATTATACTTTGTCTCCTTATCTCTGATCTGCACAAGAAGAGGACATTTTCCCTTGTGTTTCTTGATGACTTTAATGAGTTCTTTGCGGAATTTTTCGTTTAGTATTTCTGTAGGAATGTAGATCTCCAAGCCTGTCATCAGGCTTTCCGCAACATTTCCGAGGAGAGATATATCCTTTATTTTCAGCGTATAAGGTGATGTCTTGCCTGCTGCACGTTCTTCAGGTTTGATATAGTATTTCTCACAGATCTCACCCTCTATGAAGAGTTGAGAATGCAACTGGGTAAAGGCAATATATTTCTGATATTCCTTACCGAAGAGAGCGATTTCATAGTTACCTGAAAAATCCTCAAGTGTAATGACAGCACCAGGAGTGCTGGATTTGATAGGTCTGAATTCGGAAACCAGACCTGCAACTACCACCTTTTTCTTCTCCTTATTCTTCTCGCAATTGTCTATAACCTCTTGAAGTTTTCCCAGAGAACAAGTTGTAAAGTTCTCTATTTCAAAACGATAGTTCTCAAGAGGGTGAGATGACAGATACATACCCACGTAAACCTTTTCTTCCTGAAGCAATGCAAGTATATCTTCTTCTCCGGAGAATACAGGGATTTCAGGTCTCACAGGCTTGAGTTCTTCAACCTCTCCGAAGAGAGATGATGCGCCGTCAAATGTATCGTTACGGAAGAGCACGGCATACTTTACCAATTCATCGATGAATTGATCTCCGTTTTTGCACGGAAGGAAATATTGGGTGCGTTTATATCCAAACGAGTCAAGAGCTCCGGAATGCACAAGCGTTTCAAGCGAGCGTCTGTTGATAGCGTCAGAAAGCCTCTCCATAAAGTCATAGAGATCAGCAAATGGGCCATTTGCTTCGCGTTCGGAGATAATGCGCTCAACGACATTGTCACCAAAGCCCTTAAGTCCGCCAAGGCCAAAGCGAATGTCACCATTTTTGTTTACGGAGAACTGTGCACTGGATTCGTTGACATCAGGACCGAGCACTTTTATGCCAGACTTGCGACAATCTGCCATAATATCCTTCATCTCCTCCATATTGGAGATGTTTTGAGTCAGGTTGGAAGCTTGGAACTCAGAAGGGTAGTGTGCCTTGATCCATGCTGTTTGATAACTTACCCAAGCATAGCAGGTTGCGTGTGACTTATTGAAAGCATACTTTGCAAATGCTTCCCAGTCGCTCCAGATCTTTTCCAGTATATCCTGCGGATGACCATTGGCAGTCGCACCTTTAATGAAGGACTCCTTGAGTGAGTTAAGCACATCAATCATCTTTTTACCCATCGCCTTGCGGAGCTTGTCCGCCTGACCTTTGGTAAAGCCTGCAAGTTTCTGAGAAAGTCTCATCACCTGCTCTTGATATACTGTCACGCCGTAGGTCTCCTTGAGGAGTTCTTCCATCTCCGGAAGATCATAATGAATCTTGCTTGGATCGTGCTTTCCGGCAACAAAATCCGGGATATAATCCATCGGACCCGGACGATAAAGTGCGTTCATCGCGATCAGATCCTCAAATCTCTCAGGATGCAGCTTGATCAGCCACTCCTTCATGCCACCGGATTCAAACTGGAAGATGCTCTTTGTGTCGCCACGCGAATAAAGCTTAAACACCTCAGGATCATCGATAGGAATCTTTTCTATGTCTATATCCACCCCGAAGCGAGCCTTAATCATAGCAAGAGCCCTCTTTATGATAGACAGGGTCTTAAGGCCCAAGAAATCCATCTTGAGCATACCAACATCCTCGATTTTTGTGCCTTCGTATTGGCTTACCCACACTTCCTGGCCGCTAGCCTTGTCCACACCCAGCGAAATAGGGATGTAGTCTGTGAGGTTGCCTCTACCGATGATCATTGCACAGGCGTGAATGCCCGTCTGGCGAATGCAGCCCTCCAGCTGCAGTGCATATTGCAGCACTTCGCGCACGAGCGGATCGCCTTCTTCGAATTCGTGCTTGAGCTCCTTTACGTACTTTACGCTATTGGCAAGAGTTGGCTTAAACTCTTCTTCCTTGCCATCGATTTTGACAACTATGGGCTTGTCAGGAATCAGTTTGGTGAGCCTGTTTGACTCTGGAATTGGTAGATTGTGGATACGTGCAACATCCTTGACCGCAAGTTTTGCAGCCATAGTGCCAAACGTGATGACGTGTGATATATGGTCTGCACCATAGTGGTCGTGGACATATTGGATCACCTTATATCGGCCTTCATCGTCAAAATCCACGTCAATATCAGGCATTGAGATACGTTCCGGATTTAGGAATCGCTCAAAGAGAAGGTCATATTTGATAGGATCCAGGTTGGTAATACCAAGACAATATGCAACGCAGGAGCCAGCCGCCGATCCACGTCCCGGACC
>JAFNUQ010000084.1 GCA_017383945.1 Bacteroidales bacterium
AGAGATGCGGATGTCGCGAGATCTCTGATAGAACTTACCACCCTGCTGAACACCTGCAGCATGACCTACGATCTCAAGTGGAACTGTGATAGCGATAGGCTTAGTCTCATTTACAGCGAGGAAGTCTACGTGGAGGCACTCGTCTGTAACTGGATGCCACTGAAGCTCGTGAAGAACAGCAGTGATTACCTTACCATCAAGGTTGAGGTCGATGATGAAAGCTGAAGGAGTGTTTGTTGCACCCTTAAGATCTTTTGCTGAAACTGTGAAAAGGATGTTCTCCATACCACAACCATAAAGGTTGCAAGGAACAAGACCCTGTCTGCGGAAAGCCTTGAGAGCGGCTTTGTTTGCGGCCTGACGAACCTGGCCGTTAAGCTCAAAATGTTGCATTTGTTTAATAGTTAAAAATGTGTTACTCAATCTGATACGAGACCAGATCCCATTGCACCAAACCCAAATGAGTTTAAAAATGCGCGCAAATATAGTTAAAGTTTGCTTCTAATCCAAACCTTTGTTGTTTTATTTCAATGCATTAACGCTTTGACACCAACTCAGCTTTTTATAGCTTTCATTTAGATTTTTCCAGTCGCTTCGTGGAAGATATACGCTCAGACCGCTGCATCTATCCAGTGGAGTACCGAAAAATGACGGAGTCTCTTTATGGAACTCTACAAAATTATCCAAGGCAATCTCAAGCGCATTGATCTGATCTTCTTCTGCTCCTATCACGCGAGCCAAATCCAGTATGTCATAGAAATACTGCTTAGGGTAGGTTTCTCTATAGAAGTATCCCTGAACTGTAGATCTTTTATTATTAGATCGTTCCTGCAGGGCCAGATAGGATTCGGCATTTTCTTTCAAAATTGTGGAATATGCCTCTTTGACAGCGTTGATCTTACTCATATCGTAGAGCGAGATACTTGCGGACTTGTTGTATTCGTCCGTTTGGACGATGTAGAGATTGTAGTAATCTGTACAGATGGCATTATAATCAGGATATGCGCTTCCAAATAACCTCTGAATCAGATTATAATAGTCTATGCCCATAGAAAGAACTTCGCAAGGCGAAGCGATCATGTAGTCGCACACGTCTCTTAGTGCCCAGGCGGACTCGATGCCTCCCATCAGACAAGCGTCAAAAATCAGATATTCGAGCTTAAACGGAATCGCGTCGGCAAAGTCCTCGATCTCAATCTCAATGCTGTTGGATGGCGATTTGTCAAAATATGCACATACCGTCTTTGTGAGCGGGTAATTATATTCTTCCTCCTCGTAGGCTAGCTTTCCGAGGCTCCAAGGACGATTGTTGATGTTCTTGTGATCCTCAGAGTATAAATATCTTTCAGGAAGATATCCTGTAGCGTGTGAAGAGATCAGTAGTCCATATGACTCGGATTTGAACTTTGCGTCAATATCGTTGAGGACTGTGCTCAGGCACTCGGAAGTCGCACTATTCAGAGTGGCAGGGTAGGTCTTTAATGTGTCACAGATAATCCTGCTGTCGCTCTTGTAAATCCACACAAGGTGAGAAACATTGGGCGTGCTGTAGTTGCTGCTTGAATAGGTGTTTTGACAGTATACAACC
>JAFNUQ010000010.1 GCA_017383945.1 Bacteroidales bacterium
AGTCTCCAGGTGAGACAATCATCTATAACGGTCGTAAGTTCAAGTCATACCGTGGTATGGGTTCTATTGATGCTATGGCTGCTGGTTCTAAGGATCGTTATTTCCAGGATGATAAGGCAGATCTCAATAAACTTGTACCGGAAGGTATTGTTGGACGTGTGCCATATAAGGGAACTCTTGCAGAAACAGTATATCAGCTTGTGGGTGGACTTCGCTCCGGTATGGGCTACTGCGGTGCATCAAATCTTGAGACTCTCAAGACAGCCAAGTTTACTCGCGTGACAGCAAGTGGTATGGCAGAGAGTCATCCACATGATATTACCATTACAAAAGAAACCCCTAACTACTCAAGAGGAGAATAAAATGAAACAGGATATGATCGTAATCTTGGATCTCGGTAGCCACTATAATACTGTTGTGGCTCGTGCTATCCGTGCAATGGGTGTGTACAGCGAGATCTATCCACATGACATCACTGCAGCAGAGCTCAAAGCTCTACCTAACGTAAAAGGTGTTGTTATCAACGGTGGAGAAAATAATGTAATTGACGGAGTAAGAATTGACGTACTCCCTGAAATCTACGAGGCAGGTTTCCCTGTTATCGCAGCTGGTCACGAATTGGCAAAATGTGAGAATCTTGCTGAATTCTCAGATGATGAAAAGGCTATTGAGGATGCACTTCGCGGCTTTGTCTTTGACGTGTGTGGCGCTCAGGCCAATTGGAACATGACCAATTTTGTTGCTGACCAGGTTGAGCTCATCCGTGAGCAGGTGGGTGATAAGAAGGTTCTCCTTGCACTCTCGGGTGGCGTAGACAGCTCTGTAGTTGCAGCATTGCTTCTCAAGGCAATCGGTAATAACCTTGTATGCGTGCACGTAAATCATGGACTTATGCGCAAGGGTGAGTCTGAGGCTGTTGTTGAGGTATTTGGTCGTCAGCTTAACGCTAACCTTGTTTATGTAGATGCAACAGATCGTTTCCTCTCAAAACTTGAAAACGTCGCAGATCCTGAGGAAAAGAGAAAGATTATCGGTGGCGAGTTTATCCGCGTATTCGAGGAGGAAGCACGCAAACTTGATGGAATTGACTTCCTCGGACAGGGTACTATCTATCCTGATATCGTAGAGAGCGGTACCAAGACTGCTAAGATGGTTAAGTCTCACCACAATGTGGGTGGTCTTCCTGAAGATCTTCAGTTTGCACTTGTTGAACCACTTCGTCAGCTTTTCAAGGATGAGGTAAGAGCTTGCGGTGTTGAGCTTGGTCTTCCATATGAGATGGTATATCGTCAGCCGTTCCCAGGTCCAGGCCTTGGCGTGAGATGTCTTGGTGCAATCACTCGTGATCGCCTTGAGGCTCTCCGTGAGTCAGATGCAATCCTTCGTGAGGAGTTTGCTCTCGCTGGTCTTGACAAGAAAGTATGGCAGTACTTTACAGTAGTTCCAGATTTCAAGAGCGTAGGTGTTAGAAACAATGCCCGTTCATATGACTGGCCAGTAATCATCCGTGCTGTCAATACAATTGACGCGATGACTGCTACTATCGAGCACATTGATTGGGCTATCCTTGACAAGATTACAAAGCGTATCCTTGCTGAAGTGCCAAACGTAAACCGCGTGTGCTACGATATGTCACCTAAGCCAAGCGCTACAATCGAGTGGGAGTAGTTATTTAGATAATTGTAGGAGCTCATAATCAGCCTTGATTTTGTTGATTATGGCTTTGACTACTTGGAAGGCTTTAGAGTCTTCAGTATATACGGCCGGGAGAGCAAAGCTCACTCGGCCTTGTTTTTTGAGTTTGTTTGCTGTTGCTTTCTTGCGGGAATTGCTAGGATTGTATACCGCTACAGAGTGTCCGCCAAACATCTCGACAATCTTCATACAAGGGACATCAGTATCTCCATCGCCGAAGTATACCATATGAGAAAACGGAACTCTCTTGCGCTCGTCAGCTACTGATTTGTTGACCATCTTGTTGTCCTGACTGCTGAAGATTCCCTTATTGATCTTGAAGATAAACTGGGTCTTGGCAGTGTAGTCTACCGCTACGCCAGGCCATTCGGCTTCGCCTTCCTCATTATAGATGAAGCTGCCCGCGAATACGTGCTTGAATTCGTGTGCAATCGGGCTGCCCTCAATAATCTCCTTGAGGCCGGAAGAATTGATGTAGTGCTCAATGACCACGCCCTGCTGCTTACCGTAATCATTGATGAGTTTGAACCATTGTTTCACTCCTTCAAAAAGCTCAATCTGTGCACCGAAGTTTTTGAAATTGTCTCTGCGTAGGGCGATGCCGGATTTTCTAGCTTCGTCAAACATCAGCTTCATATATGATAGGACATTGGAGGCATCGTGGTCTATTGCGATGCCGTCGCTCATTGTCCAGAACTCAGATGTTGTCTTTCCTACTGCCTGGATGAATCCAAATTCCTGCATATTTCCCGGCGAGAGAGTGCCGTCAAAATCGTAGATGAGTGCAATAATTGGTTTTTTTCTCATATAATTTCGCCCCAAATGGTTATTTTTCACCACAAATATCGTAATTATTCGCCACATACCAATTTTTCAACTTGTTAGTGACTCCCACATAGCCTAAATTTGCCAAAGGTGAAATTAAAATCTAAATCTATAATGGCACATTTCTTAACAACTCTTGAGAGCACAATGAAGGCTCATTGGAACAAGCCTGCTCTCTGTAACTACCGAGGCGAGGTTTTTACCAACGCTGATATCGCAGCATTGATTGCTCGCTTTGGTATCCTTTATGATGATCTTGGCATTAAGAAGGGCGATAAGATTGCTCTTTGTGCTAAGAATACCGCTCGCTGGGGTGCTTTGTTTTTCTCAATCACTGCACACGAAGCTGTATGTGTTTCCATCCTTGCAGATTTCCATCCAGATAGCGTTAACTACCTAGTCGACCACTCAGACAGCGTACTCCTTTTTACCGATAAAGAAATCTGGGATAAGCTTGATACTAGCAAGTTCCCTAAGCTCAAGATGGCAATCAATGTAGATGACTTTGCTCTTCTCTACTCAAAAGACGAAGAATCTAAGGCTGCCTACGAGAACCTTAATGATAAGTATGCAGCAAAGTACCCTGCAGGCGTGTCTACAAATGATGTTAAATTTGCCGTTGATAATCTTGATGAGCTCGCAGTTATCAACTATACATCTGGTACTACAAGCGCACCTAAGGGAGTAATGCTCACCTACGGAAACCTTAGTGCTTCAATCCAGTTTGGTCATGACAATGTGGCTGTACACCCAGAAGATAAGCTTGTGTCTATGCTCCCTATGGCTCACATCTACGGAATGGTATTTGAGTTCCTTTACCCTGTGACCGGTGGTGCTGCAATCTACTTCTTGGGCAAATCTCCAGCACCTTCTCTTCTTCTCAAGGCCATGAAGGACGTTCAGCCATACCTTGTTTGCACAGTTCCACTCGTGATGGAGAAGATCTACAAGTCTTCACTCAAGCCAGTGCTCAGCAAGTGGTATATGAAGATCCTCACCGCTATCCCTGGTATCAATCAGATCATCTACTCAAAGGTGCGTGGAAAACTTGATGCTGCATTTGGTGGTAAGGTTACCCAATATATCATGGGTGGTGCTGCTCTTAACCCTGAGGTTGAGAAGTGTTTCAAAGATATCAAGCTCCACTATACAATCGGTTATGGTATGACAGAGGCTGCACCTCTTCTTGCCTACGAAAACTGGAAATATTTCTCACAGGGATCTTGTGGTAAGGCTATCACTTGCCTTGAGGCTCGCATTGATTCTGACGATCCTCAGCACATTGCTGGTGAGATCCAGGCAAAGGGTGACAATATTATGGTAGGTTACTATAAGAATGAGGAGGCTACTAAGGCTGCATTTACTGAAGATGGTTTCCTCCGTACCGGTGACCTCGGTATTATGGACAGCAAGGGTAACATCTATATCAAGGGCCGCTCAAAGAGTATGATTCTTTCTGCAAATGGTCAGAATATCTACCCGGAGGAAGTTGAGGCAGTTGTAAACAACCAGCAGTTTGTGATTGAGAGTGTTGTAGTTGACCGTTCAAGCAAGCTCGTAGCTCTTGTATATCTTGACAACGATGCTATCAAGAATGCAAAACTTGATGAGGAAGCAATCTCAGATCTTCCAGAGAAGATTAGACTCAATGCCAACCGCGGTCTTCCTGGATATAGCCAGATTTCAAAGGTTGAGGTAGTTCTCGTACCATTTGAGAAGACTCCTAAGATGAGTATCAAGAGATTCCTTTACAAATAAAATATTCTAGTGACATTTTGTCATTGGAACGCAAATTGAACAAGTAAAGGTGTAGCTGTTGAGCTGCACCTTTATTTGTATTTTAAAATTTGATTATAATGGCAACACAGAAAGTAAAAGGTCAGATTGGGGTAACTACAGAAAATATTTTCCCGGTCATCAAACAATTTCTTTATTCAGATCATGAGATCTTCCTGCGTGAGCTTGTAGCCAATGCGGTGGATGCTACTCATAAGATGAAGGCAGTAGCTTCTCGTGGAGAATATAATCAGGAGCTTGGCGAACTCAAAGTCAGAGTAGAGCTCGACGAGAAGGCAAAGACTCTCAAGATTATTGATAGCGGTATCGGTATGACCTCAGAAGAGGTTGATAAGTATATCAATCAGATTGCATTCTCATCTGCAGGAGAGTTTCTTGAGAAATATAAGGATCAGCTGAACTCTATCATCGGTCATTTCGGACTCGGCTTCTATTCGGCATTTATGGTTGCCAGCAAGGTGAGCATTGATACCCTTAGCTGGAAAGAAGGTGCCGAGGCTGTACATTGGGAGTGCGATGGTTCGCCAGAGTACACAATGTCAGTGGGTAAGCAGAAAGAGAGAGGAACAGTGATTACTCTTCACCTTGATGATGATTCAAAGGAGTTTGCAGAGAAATCCCGCATCAGTAAGTTGCTTGGCAAATACTGCAAATTTATGCCGGTACCTGTGGTGTTTGGCAAGAAGACAGAGTGGAAGGATGGCAAGAGCGTAGAGACAGACGAAGATAATATTATCAACAGCATTGATCCGATCTGGACCCGCACTCCAAGCGAGCTCAAAGATGAGGACTACCTCAAGTTCTATCGCGAGCTTTATCCGATGGAGGAAGAGCCTATGTTCTGGATTCACCTTAACGTGGATTATCCTTTCAATCTTACCGGTGTACTTTATTTCCCTAAGATCAAGGAGAGAATGTCAATTGACAAGAACAAGATCCAGCTCTATTGCAACCAGATGTTTGTGACAGAGCACGTGGATAATATTGTTCCAGACTTCCTGACTCTTCTTCACGGTGTGATTGACTCTCCGGATATTCCTCTAAATGTGAGCCGTAGCTACCTTCAGAGTGATGCCAATGTCAAGAAGATCAGTACATATATAACTAAGAAAGTCGCTGATCGTCTTGAGGACATCTTCAAGACAGAGCGTGAGCAGTATGAGCAGAAGTGGGATAATATCAAGCTCTTTATTGAGTATGGTATGCTCAGTGACGAGAAGTTCTGTGACAGAGCACTCAAGTTTACCCTTCTCAAGAATACTGACGGCAAGTACTTCAGCCTCGAAGACTACCGCAAGGGTGTTGAGGCCTCTCAGACAGATAAAGATGGCAATGTGATCTATCTCTATGCCACTAAACTTGATGAGCAGTATTCGCAGATTGAGGCTGCCAAGAATATGGGTTATGACGTCCTCTTTATGGATTGTGAGCTTGACAGTCATTTTGTTAACTTGCTCGAGGCAAAGGTTGAGAAGACCAGACTTGCTCGCGTGGACAGCGACAGCGTAAATAACCTCATCGTAAAGGAAGAGAAGATCAAGCCTGAACTCAGCGAGGAAGATAACAAGCAGCTTGAGAGCATCTTCAAGGCGGTGCTTCCAGAGGGCAACGATTATATGGTTGAGGCGCAGAACCTTGGCGAAACTTCTGCCCCTGTGCTCATTACGCAGAGCGAATTCATGCGTCGCTATCGCGAGATGAGCGCAATGAATGGAGGTATGAATTTCTATGGCACTCTGCCACAGTCATACAACATCATTGTGAATATGGAGAACCCGCTGATTGCCAAGCTCTGGGCAGATAAGGACAACGCAGCAGAAAGTCAGCTTCTGCACCAGTTGGTTGACCTTGCACTCCTCAGCAACGGTATGCTCAAGGGCAAGGCTCTTGCAGACTTTATCTCTCGCAGCCAGGATCTCTTGAAATAAGCTTAGCTTAGCTAAAACTCTTTACAAATATCAAGTCCACGGCGGATAGCGTCGTGGATTTTTGTTTCTATCTCTTCTGGACTGCTGTAGTCCAGATTCTGGGCAGACACGGTTATGATTTCTCCTAAGCCCCAAAGGAAGCTCAGCGCATTGAGATAAGGTGTGGCTTGCTCTAGAGGAGAACCGCTTGTGATATTCATTCCACGAGTGGTGATATAGAGCACCTTGTCGCAGCGGCATAGTCCGTAGCACTCCCGCTCATTTGTATTGAATGTTATCCCAAACAAAGACATATTCTCAAAGAAGACTTTAAGAATGCTTGGAAAGCTCATATCCCAAAAAGGAGCCGCAATTACTATGCGATCTGCTGCAGCAATCCTTCTGGCTGTGTCTGCATACTCTTCTGGAACGATGCCGTTATTCCTGTCTATGAGCACCTTGTAATCCACGCAAGGGTAGTCGCTACCCTCCAGTGAAATGGTCTCGATCTCATATCTTTTGGAGAGTTCTGCTATCAGCGGCTCTGCAATCCGGAGTGTGCGCGACTCCGGGCGCATACAGCAATTAATATAAACAAGTTTCATTCTAGGCTATTTAAAGAAATCTACTACCAGCTCGACTACGGTTTTAAGCTTCATTGAGAGGCCTCCCTGCGGACCTCTTACTTGAAAATCTTTAGCGCTTAGTGAAATGCCGGCCAGGGTGATAATCAGTGTAATCAGAATTCTTTTCATAATCATTGTAGAATCACTCCATAAAGATAGAGAAAATTGAGTTATCTTTGCACAAGACAATAAAATACATTTTATGGCTGACGAGAAGATTATATTTTCGATGAACGGGGTGGGAAAGATCCTGCCTCACAATAATAGAGTGATACTCAAAAACATCTACCTGTCATTTTTCTATGGTGCCAAGATTGGTATCGTCGGACTTAATGGTTCAGGTAAATCTACCTTGATGAAGATAATCGCCGGAATAGAAAAAGGTTATCAAGGTGAGGTCGTATGGGCTCCTGGATATTCTGTAGGATATCTTGAGCAGGAACCTCAGATGGATCCGGATAAAACAGTTATTGAAGTTGTGCAGGAGGGCGTGCAGGAGGTAATGGACGTCCTTAAAGAATATGAGGAAGTTAACCTCAAGTTCTGTGAGCCGATGTCTGATGATGAGATGGCCGCTTTGATTGAGCGTCAGGGTGTGCTCACCGAGAAGATTGAGGCTTGCGACGGTTGGGAAATCGAGTCTAAGCTTGAGAGAGCAATGAATGCGCTTCAGTGTCCTCCATCGGATGCAAAGGTTGCAAATCTCTCAGGAGGTGAGCGTCGTCGTGTGGCTCTCTGCCGACTTCTGCTTCGCCAGCCGGATGTGCTTCTGCTTGATGAGCCGACCAACCACCTTGATACAGAGAGTATCCAGTGGCTTGAGGCGCACTTGCAGCAGTACAAGGGTACTGTTATCGCTGTTACCCACGACCGTTATTTCCTTGACAATGTTGCAGGTTGGATTCTTGAGCTTGATAGAGGTGAAGGTATTCCTTGGAAGGGTAATTACTCTTCTTGGCTTGATCAGAAGAGCACCCGACTTGCGCAGGAAGAAAAGCAGGAGAGCAAGCGCCGCAAAGCCCTTGAGCGAGAGCTCGAATGGGTGCGTATGGCTCCTAAGGCGCGCCACGCGAAGTCTAAGGCCCGTCTGGGTGCATATGAGAAACTAGCTGCTGATGACGGAAGGGAGAAAGAGGCAAATCTTGAGATCTTTATCCCTAACGGACCGCGTCTGGGTAACAAAGTCATTGAGTTTAATAATGTGTCCAAGGGTTACGGGGATAAGCTTCTTTATGAAAACCTCAACTTTGTGCTTCCTCCAGCCGGTATAGTCGGTGTGATCGGTCCTAACGGTGCAGGTAAAACCACGCTCTTCCGTCTTATTATGGGACTTGATACTCCTGATAGTGGAGAGATTACTCTTGGTGAGACTGTTAAGATTGCCTATGTTGACCAGCAGCACAAGAGCATCGACCCTGAGAAAACTGTATTTGAGACAATCGCGGAGAATTCTGAGTTTGTGAGACTTGGCAAGAGAGAAGTTAATGCTCGTGCCTATGTGTCACGTTTTAATTTCTCAGGTGCTGATCAGGAGAAGCTCTGTGGCGTACTCTCCGGAGGTGAAAGAAATAGACTCCATCTCGCGTTGACCCTCAAGGATGAAGGTAATGTGCTTCTGCTTGATGAGCCTACCAATGACGTTGATGTAAACACTATCCGTGCGCTGGAAGAAGGTCTTGAGAACTTTGCCGGATGTGCTGTCGTGATCTCCCACGACCGTTGGTTCCTCGATCGTATCGCAACCCATATTCTTGCATTTGAGGGTGACTCTCAAGTGCACTTCTTTGAAGGTACATATTCAGAATATGAAGAAGATAAGAAGCGTCGCCTCGGCAACGAAGAGCCTAAGAGATTTAAATACAAGAAGCTCATGGCATAGCAAAACAAAAAACCGGCCCGGATGGGTCGGTTTTGTTTATCTAGTTGGGCGATAAACTACTGCTCGTCCTCAAGACGAAGATGCTGAACGTAGATAGCCTTCATACGAGCTACACGACGCTTTGCAGATGGCTTCTCGAAATTCTTACGAGCACGGAGCTCACGAATCGCGCCTGTCTTCTCGAACTTTCTCTTGAATTTCTTAAGAGCTCTCTCGATATTTTCACCCTCTTTTACTGGTACGATAATCATCTTTAAATCACCCCCTTTTTCTTTTGAGGTCGCAAAGTTAAGAATTTATTTTAAATCAGCAAGTCTGTCAATCAGATTTTTAGGCCAAAATAGAAATTGCTTGCCCAATACTCAAACAGCGGGTCAAGAACTATAGGATGATTGTCATCTTTGAAATAAATGATCTCCTTTTTACTCAATGCGTCTTTGAGTCGCTTTACGTTGGCTGAAGAATTGAGTTTATACTCTTCGATCACTTCTGTGCTGGTAAATTTATTGTGACCACAAAGTATGGCTTTGAGCAGACTGACCTGAAATGTTGTGAGATCATTCATAATCTTCTCGAAGCGTGGCTCGTGGATTGAAATCAAAATATCCAGAGCCTCATTGAGGATAGGTTCCATGATATAACCTCTTGTTAAAGAGTCACATATGGAGGCAAAATGGTTTATGTACCAGATGTTGTTTCTAAATAGGGTACAAGTGCCAAGGAGCAAGTCCTTGTCAATTACCTTACCGGTAGTCAGGAACCCGCGGGTGATATATTCTATTATCTCTCGTGTCTCGATTTGGCTCACCTCAAGTCTCTCCACCTGCCTGTAGAAGTACTTCTTCACACCGAAAATCTCGTGCATTGCATTGTGACTGCTGCCTGTAAACAGGTACTGCGCCTGAGATCTTTGCTCGAGGCTCAACGATTTGAATATTCCTTGAAGCAGGTTGCAGACTTTTTCTCCATCTTCAGTCTGCATAATGTTCTGAAATTCCTGAAGCAGGACGATCAGGCGGCGTCCCTTCCATGCAGCAGCTTTGTAGGGGAGTTCCAATATCGCCTTGATGTCCTGGTCATCCAGACTCCAGCTGAGCGAGAGGATGTCTCCTGTTGCTTCATATTGCTTCTCGTCAAAGACGAAGTGACTTTCTCCCAGCAGATTGGCAACGGCATTGCTGTATTCTCCCGGAGTGCTTGCAATTTTGCCGATTATGGCTGAGCCAAGGCGAATGCAGAATTGGCTCACAGAGCGAGTGCTTAGAATAGAATACTCTACTGTGGTAAACTGCACGCCGCTGTTCTTCATGTTGGTAAATGTCTGGTTGATGATAGACATTACACCGGTTTTGGGCGGCTCATATATTGTGACATTCTCTCCCTGATTGAGGAATGTGGCGAGCAAGCGGCAATCTTCTTTGCGACCAAGAAACTCTTTAGTGCTCACCGGCTTGCTGTAATTGAAAGTACTTGGCATAAACAATTATGTTACAATGCTACAAAAGTAGTAAAAATCTATAAAATAATTTGTTTAAGAATGAAATTTAAGCTAAATTCGCGGCTCAAATATTTATGGCCGCTGAGCTTGAGAAGATCTGCCACGAGGGCAGGCGCTTACGGTCGGAACTTATAAATAAGTTTTTATTAATGTACGCAATCGTAGAAATTGCTGGCCAGCAGTTTAAAGTAGAAGCTGGTGCTGAGATCTTTGTTCCAAGGCTTTCTGAGGACAAAGGTGCTAACGTAGAGTTCTCGAAGGTGCTTCTCGTCGCTAACGACGCAGACATCAAGGTTGGAGCTCCAGTAGTAGAGGGCGTTGTAGTTAAGGCTACTGTTCTCGAAGAAGTTAAAGCTGATAAGGTTCTTGTTTTCAAGAAGAAGCGTCGTAAGGGCTACCAGAAGCTCAACGGTCACCGTCAGAAACTCACTAAGATTGTAATTAACGAAATCGCTTAAGAATTATGGCACACAAGAAAGGTCAATCCAGTTCAAAGAACGGTCGCGAATCGCAAAGTAAACGATTAGGACTCAAGAAATTCGGCGGCGAGGTAGTTAAAGCCGGTAATATTATTGTACGTCAGAGAGGTACAGTTCACAACCCAGACAAAAATGTAGGTATGGGTAAGGACCACACTCTTTACGCTCTTGTTGATGGTACAGTTAAGTTCACTCGTAAGAGAGAGAATAAGTCTTATGTATCGGTAATCCCATTTGAGAACTAATCTCGAAGGGAAATGAAGTCAAAAGGACCGGCACTTTCGAGAGAATGTGTGGGTCCTTTATTTTTTTAAGATAAATTATGCTGACACT
>JAFNUQ010000085.1 GCA_017383945.1 Bacteroidales bacterium
ATTGAGATGCTTCCTCTTGATCTGCTCATAGACCATCAGCATCAGGATTCTGACAACGATGAGGAAGAAAATGCTCACAAAGAAGTCCATCACCAGCATCACGAGCATCACTACAGAAAAGCCACTCACCACAGCAATAGCGCCAAAGCATAAAGTTACTTTGCCAAGCAAAGCAGCTGCATAATGAAGAATATCTTTGAAAGTCGAGTGACGGATAATCAAGCGATAGCTCTTGAGCAGGAAGAACATCAATGCACTTCCCACAAAAGACGCAGCAAGGTAGGTAAAGATAAAGCTATTGTCAAACGGACCTGAAGCATAGAGCAGAGTTGCAAGGATAATCACCACGCCCGATGCGCACACCGAGAGGAAGATATCCATAGCATAAATAATTGCCGTATTGAGATATTCTGAGAGGTATTTGCTCAATTTTTTGGTTAGAGTATTCCTCATATATAGCTTAAAATCAATTTCTAGTTTACAATTCGTCCAAAGTTAGCAATTATTCTACAAACAAACAACCCCCTCTTGGTTCATATTTGGGCCAAGGGGGGGGGTAAAATGTATAAAAATGAAGTTATTTCTTCCAGTTGAGGGCAGTCTGAGAGACATTGATGATAAAGTCACCCATCTTCTCAAGTTCTTCAAGAAGTCCCATATAGTAGACACTCTCAAAGTAGGCGTCGCCGTCCTCCTCTACTCTTCTGATCTCCTCATCTCTGAGACGATCTCTCATCTCATTAAGAGCGACCTCAGCTGACACGGCATTCTGGACATTTTCAATATCGTGATTGTTCTCAAGGTTGTAGATCATCGCTTCGTAGGCTCTGTCTACAAGCTCTATCATCTTGCCGAGCTGGTTCTTGTGCTCAGCAGAAAGCGACTGCTTGTGAGAGATTGCTCTGCTGATCAGACGGCTCATCGCCTCGCCACTATCACCAAGAGACTCCAACTCACCGACGATACGGTAGATAGCCTTAACCTTGCTCTCTGAAGCATCACTAAGGAAGTTGCGGTCTACCTTATTAAGGAATCTAACCACCTCATACTCAATGCGGTCAGAGATCTCCTCATACTTCACAAGCTTCTCTCTCCAAGGCTCAAAATTATCCGCAGAATCACTAGCAGCAATAGCGTGATTGACATAGCTCAAACCTCTGTGCATCACCTGTGCAAAATGCAGAACTTCCTTGTCGGCCTCAGCGATTGCAAACTCAGGAGTAGACACAAGTCCACCGTGGATATACACCAGCTTGCCAGGGTCCTCCGAGCCACTCTTCTCCTTGATGACCGCAGTCACAAATTTCTGAATCAGCGGGATGAACCAGATGAGCACACAAGTGTTGATTATATTGAAGCAAGTGTGAAGCATTGAAAGCGAATACAGCGGCGTCTGCTCAGTTCCACCCATACCTAGAGCATTGATAATCAAGCTAATGAGCTTGAGGAACGGAGTAAACAATGCCACAGCCCAGATCACACCGAAGAGGTTGAATACTGTGTGTGCGAGTGCTGCTCGACGGGCGTTAGGATTACCCACAGCCGCAGCGATATTTGCAGTGATGGTTGTACCGATATTCTCTCCGAGCACCATTGCGGCAGCCATCGGGAACTCAATCAGTCCGGTGTTGAGCACAATGAGAGTGATCGCCATAGTCGCACTCGAACTCTGAAGAATCAGAGTGAGCACAGTGCCCACAAGTATAAAAAGAAGCACCGACCATACACCATGTCCAGACCAGTTCTGCACAAAATTGAGCACTTCTGTCTGCTGACTGAGATCCGGAACCGAGTTCTTCATAAACGACAGACCGAGGAACAAGAGGCTGAAGCCCACTACCACCTCCGCCACATCGCGAAGCTTACCCTTCTTTGAGATGCTCATAATGAAGCCGAGAGCCATCAGCGGCACTGCAAGCGCAGAAATATCAGCTTTAAAGCCAAATAGAGCGATAATCCATGCTGTAAATGTGGTACCGATATTGGCACCCATAATCACTCCAATCGCCTGATTTAGAGTAAGAAGGCCCGCATTGACAAAGCTCACGGTCATCACCGTTGTAGCACTCGAGCTCTGGATTGCAGCAGTCACACCAAAACCGGTGAGCACGCCTTTAAATGGATTGGAAGTAATCTTGGAGACAAATGTTCTGAGTCCGTCTCCTGCAGCCTTCTGAAGACCGGCGCTCATCATGTTCATACCATAAAGGAACATGCCGAGTGCACCGATCAAGGTTACAATACTAATAAACATATATTCCGATTTAGTTTAATAAATTCCTCTTTTTGTCGAGAAGCCCTTGGCAAGACCACCCTCACTCGTCTCTTTGTAAAGCGAAGGAAGATCGTGACCAGTCTGCTTCATTACCTGCACCACTTCGTCAAACGACACTCTGTGGAAGCCGTCCGAGAATGTTGCATATATATTTGCATCCAAGGCTCTCGCTGCCGCGAATGCATTTCTCTCGATACAAGGGATCTGCACCAGACCACACACAGGGTCGCAAGTCATGCCAAGGTGATGCTCCAGACCCATCTCGGCCGCATATTCCACCTGAGCCGGCGTGCCACCGAAAAGCCAGCAGGTCGCTGCAGAAGCCATTGCACAAGCCACTCCAACCTCGCCCTGGCATCCTACTTCCGCTCCGGAGATGGACGCATTTTTCTTGACCACGTTGCCGAATATTCCGCCTGCCGCAAGCGCATGCAGGATGCGTTTGTCAGAAAATCCATGAGCCTTTGAAGTGTGATAAAGCACCGCCGGAAGCACTCCACAAGAGCCGCAGGTAGGCGCTGTAACTACTGTGCCGCCGCAAGCGTTTTCTTCGGCGACTGCAAGCGCATAGGAAAATACCAGACCTCGCGACTGAAGATTGGCTTTATAGCCTGTAGCCTTGATATAATAGGTAGCGGCCTTACGAGGCAGGCAGAGCGGTCCGGGGATCACGCCTTCGGCATCCACACCCCTCTCGACAGCTTCTTTCATAGCCTTCCACACTTCATATAGATAATCCCAGATATCAGAATCCTCTCTCTCGTCGACATACTCCCAATAGCTCTTGCCGCTGTCTTTGCACCAGCGCACGATATCAGTGATGGTGCCAAGCTCATAGATATCCTCACCCTCACCGATGTGAGAACCAGGACCCTCGGAAATAGTTCCGCCTCCGACGCTATAGACAGTCCACTCGTCAAGAGTGTGACCCTCAGCATTGAAGGCGACAAATTTCATCCCGTTTGGATGGTATGGCAAGAAGATTTCAGGCTCCCAGATCACTTCGACTTCCCTTCCGCCGACGCGCAGAGCATCAATCACAGCGACATCGGTAAGGTGGCCCTTGCCTGTAGCAGCAAGACTTCCATAAAGAGTAACGGCAAAGCGCGAAGCCTCCGGATTGCGCTCCAGAAACATGGTAGCAGCCTTCTGCGGTCCCATCGTGTGACTACTTGAAGGGCCGCGTCCTATCTTGAAGAGTTCTTTTAGAGATTTCATTTTGCCGCCAAATTTACAAATATTCTCCCAAATGCAGAAGTACTTTCAGCTACTTTTTACTAGCATTTGAGATTGTTTTGTAGCACAGATGTGCAGCATCAGCATCCGGCAAGCAGTCAAGATGCCACACAGGCACTTCAGAAACAACTTCCATCACGGTATCACTGACAGCCTTGCTCTGACGCGAGTCCCACTTCATGCAGGAGCACGAAGGCAGAAGTGCTGCATAGGATTGAAGCGAACCCAGCCTGACAATCTTATTCTGAGGCGCTTGATTGAGCCTCACTATGCCGGCAAGCGGGTACTCTTCGTTGATATAGCAAGGGGTCTTACCGCTCCACGGACTACCGCTGGCAAAGACTCTACCTTCCTTTATATATATAACAGGGTTATCATCGTTGAGCAGACGCGCTCCCGGCAGATTTTCCAACCACAGACGGGCGTGTGTGCTTTTACCTGTACCGCTGCGGCCGAGGAAAGCATAGGCCTTACCATCCTTGACCACCAGAGAAGCATGGATCAGCAAAGTCTTGAAACGGCTGGCAGTGTAGCTGTAGGCTATCATCGCACTATTGTTGATCACAAATGAAGCCAGGAAGCGGTCCACATTTCCAGGCACTACTATCTCAGCCTGACTGAAGTCCAGACTTGGCAGAAAAAGTCCCTGAGGAGCGAGTTTGGTATTGGAAAAGCCGGCCACCACCTTGGTTTCTTGAGCCACGGGTTCCAGCGCAAGCCACAGATATGGCGCCTCTTCATTATATCTGGTAAAGCGAAATGGCGCCTTGAACGCCAGAAAATCGCCTGTTGTCTTGAATTCCAGAGATGTTAAAAGCTTATCGCCCTCCCCTTCAAACGGAGAATATTGCCTGAAAATAGTTTCCACGGCAAGCTCTTCAGGAACGCTGATTCTAAACGAAGAGGAAGCAAGCGTATAAGTTTTTGACACATTCATAACAAACAAATATATATAAAAAATGCATATCTTCGCACATCAAAAGAAACACAACTATGGCAATCAGACTTTCTGCACATAAAACCGAGACACTTCTTTTCTGCTCGAGCAAATTCTGGGGCAACCCTGATCTTCCACCGCAAGTCGAATACCCGACTATGACCGTCACAGAAGACGGCGAGAGCTATGACTATCCTCTCACATTTGTCTGTCAGATTGATTGTGAGGACATCGCGGCGCTGGACCCGGAGGGCAAGCTCCCACACGAGGGCATGCTCTATTTCTTTGCTGCCATCGACGAGCTGCTTGGATATGGCTCCCCTGAGCCTCTGACTCTGGGCACCCTCCCTAAGAAGATGGTCGTGGTGAAGTACGCCAAGCAGATCAATATGGAGACCTTCAACTCGTGCATCCTCGTGGACGAAGACAACCAAGAGATTGCTGGAGAATCACTTGCAATAGATTTCAGCAGCTGCTCAGACAGCGAATCCTGCATCAGACTTCTAGGCAGCGGCAGTGCAACATTTGACGCTGACTGTCCTGAATCTGCAGCCGTACTTCAGCTGGTAAACGATGCTGCTGCCGGCATACAGCTTCCTGACGGCGCAGAGTTTTGCTTTGCATTGAAGGATTCCGACCTGAAATTTGGCAACTGGAAGCGCACATTTGGGCATCTTGTCGCAGAAAATGAGTAAATTCGCCGTCTGTCTATAAAAATTATGTCTATGATTAAGTCTATGACCGGCTACGGCAAAGCCGAAGCAAAGCTAAGCAATGGCACATTGACCATTGAGATACGCACCCTCAACTCCAAGAGCGCAGAGATCAACCTCCGCTCTTTCCTCCTGCCTAAGGACAAGGATCTGGAGATCCGTCAGAGGATTGCAGGACGCTTGAAGAGGGGCAATATCGACGTCTTCCTGACATGGGAAGGCTGCGCTGCCGACGCCGCCAAGGAGATCAATCTGGACATTGCACGCAGCTATTTTGCGCAGAGCAGCGAGCTCGCACGCGAGATGGGTGTAGATCCGAGTTCGCCTGAGCTATTGTGCTCTATCTTGCGAATGCCGGATGTCGTGGAGACCAAGAAAAGCGATATCGTCAGCGAGGAGGAGTGGCCGCTTGTGAGCGCTGCATTTGACTCTTGTCTTGACGCAGTGGACAGCTTCCGCACAACCGAAGGCGCTTCGCTTTATGCCGATGTGACTTCGCGCATTGCAAACATCCTAGCTCTCTATGACGGAGTCGAGAGTTATGAAGGGCAGAGGGCAGAGGCAGTACAGGAGCGCATCCGCAAGGCTGCCGAGGAGCTGAATATCAAGCTCGACAAGGAAAGGTTTGAGCAGGAGATGATCTTCTACCTCGAGAAGTATGACATCAACGAGGAGAAGGTGCGTCTCAGACAGCATTGCAAGTATTTTATGGACACTATCAATGGCGAAGAGATGCCGGGCAAGAAGCTTGGTTTCATCATCCAAGAGATTGGTAGAGAGATCAATACGACCGGCTCAAAGGCCAACCACGCAGAAATACAAAAGCTCGTCGTTCAGATGAAAGACGAGCTCGAAAAGATGCGTGAGCAATCTATGAATATTCTTTAGGCTTCCTTCTTGGCTTCTGTCTTAGGAGCCTTCTTTACGATTTCAGCGGCAAGCTTGTCAAACTCCTGCTCGGTGATCATCTTGCAGGTGCCGTTGATCTGTGCACCCATCTCAACCTGGATTTTGCGCACATAGATATTGCCATTGACAACTGCGAGATTTTTGATTGAGAGAGTATCCTTGACATAGATATCGCCATCAATCTTTCCCCACATATCAAGATTAGTACAGAGCAGGCTGCCGGACATTACTGCGGTCTCGCCTACTACGATTCTGCCTTCTGAAAAGACAACGCCATCCATTGTGCCGTCCACACGGATGTCTGTAGCTGACACGAGATTACCTTTAAGGGACGCTCCCTTGGAGATTCTAGTTACGTCGTTTACATTAACGACAGGATCATTTTTCTGCATATTCTTAGTAATTAGTGGTTAATCTTTTTATACTTTACCCTTTCCGTGGCAGTTCTTGTACTTCAAGCCGCTTCCGCAAGGACAAGGATCATTACGGCCTACCTGCTTCTCAACCTTCACAGGGGTGTTGGACTTAGGTTCGCCGTTGGTACTGAGGTCGTTACGGCTTGTCTGCATCCTTGACATATCGGTCTGCTGACGGATAGCTCTGCGTGGCTCCTCTGAAGCATCTCTAAGCGGGAGGTAGGCCTTGAAGAGGAACGAGAGTACATCGTCGTTGAGTTTCTCAAGCATTGCAGAGAAGAGGTTGTAGCTCTCAAGCTTATAGATCACAACAGGATCCTTCTGCTCATAAGAGGCTGTCTGAACGCTCTGCTTGAGGTCGTCCATCTCTCTGAGGTGCTCCTTCCAGTGCTCATCGATCTGATAGAGGATGATGTTCTTTGTGAGGGTCTTGATAATCTCCTTACCCTCAGAAAGCACAGCCTTCTCAAGATTTACAGAGAGGTTAACCTGCTTCTTGCCATCCGCTACAGGGATTGCAATATTCTGATACATAGAACCTTGCTTCTCATATACATTCTTCACGATAGGGAATGTCTTTTCTACGAGAGCGTTCATTCTACGCATATAAACTTCGTGCATGTGCTCGGTGAGCTTTGCAACAAGTTCTTCTTTCTTAGCCTTCTTGTAGAACTCTTCGTCGCATCCTGCGTCGATAGAGAGCTCTGCCATGAGTGACATCTCAAACTCCTCAAAGCTCAAGTGCTTGTACTTATCCACGATGAGGCTTGCCGTGTCAAGCATCATATTCTGAAGGTCAATCTCGACTTTCTCACCGTTGATTGCGTTGCGGCGGCGAGAGTAGATTGCTTCTCTCTGGAAGTTCATTACGTCGTCATATTCGAGCAGGCGCTTGCGCACACCGAAGTTGTTTTCCTCAACCTTCTTCTGCGCATTACCGATGGCGTTGGTGAGCATTCCTGCTTCAAGAGCCTCATTTTCTTCAAGTCCCATCTTGTCGACCATACTTGCGATGCGCTCTCCGCCGAAGAGTCTCATCAGCTTGTCTTCCAATGAGATATAGAATGTAGAAGAACCAGGATCACCCTGACGACCGGCACGACCACGGAGCTGTCTGTCCACGCGACGCGAATCATGACGCTCGGTGCCGATGATGGCGAGACCGCCTGCAGCCTTGACTTCCTCAGAGAGCTTGATATCGGTACCACGACCTGCCATATTGGTTGCGATGGTCACCGCACCCTTCTGACCGGCATGTGCAACAATCTCGGCCTCACGGGCGTGCTCCTTGGCGTTGAGCACATTGTGACGGATACCTCTCATTCTGAGCATACGACTGAGGAGCTCTGAAGTCTCCACGTCGGTAGTACCCACGAGCACCGGACGGCCCTGCGAAGTGAGATCCACGATGCGCTCGATCACTGCGGCAAATTTTGCCTTCTTGGTCTTATAGATGATGTCATTCTGATCGTCGCGCGCTATAGGTCGGTTGGTCGGAATGACCATAACGTCGAGTTTGTAGATGCTCCAGAATTCGCCTGCTTCTGTCTCGGCTGTACCTGTCATACCCGCAAGCTTGTGATACATGCGGAAGTAGTTCTGGAGTGTGATGGTTGCAAATGTCTGGGTTGCGCCCTCGACTGTGACGTTTTCCTTGGCCTCGACCGCCTGGTGCAGACCGTCGCTCCAGCGGCGTCCTTCCATGATACGGCCGGTAGACTCGTCCACGATCTTGACTTTGCCGTCCATAATCACATAATCCACATCCTTCTCAAACATTGTATATGCCTTGAGGAGCTGCATCATTGTGTGGACGCGCTCGCTTGTTGTCGAGAATTCGGACATGAGCTGGTCCTTCATCGACTGCTTTTCTGCAAGTGAAGCGCCTGACTGCTCGATCTCGGCTGTTCTTGTGCCGACATCAGGGAGCACAAAGAAATCGTCCTTACCCACAGCCTTGGCGAGAACCTCGTGACCCTTGTCAGTGAGGTCCACTGAATGCATCTGCTCGTTGATCACAAAGTAGAGCGGGTCGGTAACCACAGGCATCTCCTTCTCGTTGTCCTGCATAAAGTAGTTCTCGGCTTTCTGGAGGATGACCTTGATGCCCGGCTCTGAGAGGTATTTGATGAGCGGATTGTATTTTGGAAGACCCTTGTGGGCTCTGAGGAGGAGCTTACCACCCTCAACTTCATCACCCTCGGCGATCTTTCTTTTTGCTTCGTTAAGTACCTGATTCACAAGAGTTCTCTGGCTCTGGTAGAGCTTCTCCACATATGGTCTGAACTCCATAAACTGAGCCTCGTCTGCAAGATTTCTCTGGACAGGACCTGAGATGATCAGAGGAGTACGTGCGTCATCGATGAGCACTGAATCGACCTCATCCACGATAGCATAGTGGTGCTTCTTCTGCACGAGCTCGTCCTGGCTAAGGACCATATTATCACGGAGGTAGTCAAAACCAAACTCGTTGTTTGTACCAAATGTGATGTTTGACTTGTAGGCCTTCTTTCTTGCGTCAGAGTTTGGCTGGTGCTTGTCGATACAGTCTACGCTCAAGCCGTGGAACATATAGAGAGGACCCATCCACTCCGAGTCACGCTTTGAGAGGTAGTCATTGACTGTCACGACGTGTACACCCTTGCCGGCAAGTGCGTTAAGGAATACAGGAAGAGTCGCCACGAGAGTCTTACCCTCACCTGTCGCCATCTCAGCGATCTTACCCTGGTGCAAAGCAATACCACCGATGAG
>JAFNUQ010000086.1 GCA_017383945.1 Bacteroidales bacterium
CTACGGAGCACGTGCTCTCAAGGAGGCATTCTATCTTGATGATTACCATCAGATTGAGGAAGAGTTCCCTAACTTCAAGTTCAATCTTGCTCTTGATAGACCTGATCCAGAAGCAGATGCAGCAGGTGTTCCATATGTGGCAGGTTTCGTACACAATGTGATGTTTGAGACTTACCTCAAGGAGCACGAGAATCCAGAGGATGCTCTTTACCTCATGTGTGGTCCTCCTATGATGGTGGGTGCGGTTGTAAACCTCCTCGACTCACTCGGTGTTCCACCTGAGAATATCCTCTACGACAACTTCGGTGGTTAATCTTCAATCCGAATATTGATAAGAATAAGGCCGGCTCCAATGAGCCGGTCTTTCTTTTTTGCTATCTTTGCAAGATGAAGAAGATATTTAGTTTGATGTTTCTGTTCTTGCTGGCGTTGTCGCTTGACGCACAGATAGTTGTTAAGGCTGTAGGCGAGGATGCGACGATAGTCGAAGAAGAACATTTTGAGGATTCTATTCCAAATAATAATACAGATACGGAGTTCCGGGTGCAACAGCTCATCGCCCCGGTGTCGTTGTTTGCTGTCGGGTCTCTAGGTTTTATTCCTGAGGTAAAAGAACTTGTGATCGATGTAAGGGATAATGTGCTTGATTGGAGAGGAGATCGGACTACAAAGGTTGATGATTATCTTCAATATGTGACTCATATTTCCTATTATGGACTAAGTCTTGCCGGTCTGGATGCCAAGCACAATTATGTAGACAGGACCTTGGTCTTTGCCACATCTACAGTTGCAACGGTAGTACTTACTCGAGGCGCAAAGTATCTTTTCAGCGTGGAGCGCCCTGATGGAGTAGACAATAAGTCGTTCCCCTCTGGACATACGGCAACTGTCTTCATGGGAGCTGAACTTGTGAGGATGGAGTATGGCGAAGAATATCCTTTGATCGGAGTTGGCGCTTATACACTTGCAACAGCGGTTGCTGCTTGCAGAGTATATAATAATAAACATTGGGTGACTGATGTGATTGCCGGGGCAGGTGTAGGTATTCTTGGTGCCAAAATAGGTTATTGGCTGCTCCCGCATACTCGCAGGTGGATGCATAAACTCACCGGACATGACGCCTTTGTCTACCCGATGGTGGGTAATGATACCGTAGCTCTCGGAGTTTCTTTGACTTTTTAAAATAATCTCAAGCTATTTAGAACGATTTTTCTTAAATTTGTCTTCGTTAGTTAGTGCAAATGCTTAATTATGGACAAGTTTACAGAAAAATTCGTTGAGCGATTTATGTCTGAGTTGATCGCTCGTAACCCTGGTGAAAGTGAATTCCATCAGGCTGTTAGAGAAGTTGTGGAAAGCGTCGCACCATATGTGATGTCTTATCCATATCTAATGGATCAGAAAATCCTCGAAAGGATGGTCGAGCCGGAGAGGGTAGTGATGTTCAGAGTCCCTTGGATGGATGATAAGGGTGAAATCCAGATCAATCGTGGATATAGAGTTCAGATGAATAGCGCTATCGGACCTTATAAGGGCGGTATCCGCTTTCATTCAAGCGTAAACTTGAGTATTATAAAATTCCTCGCTTTTGAACAGACCTTTAAAAATGCTCTGACAACTCTCCCTATGGGTGGTGGTAAAGGTGGATCGGATTTCAACCCACGTGGTAAATCAGATGCTGAGGTGATGCGTTTCTGCCAGAGCTTTATGACTGAGCTTCAAAGACATATTGGTCCAAATACTGACGTGCCTGCCGGAGATATCGGTGTCGGTGGTAGAGAGATCGGATATCTCTTCGGACAATATAAGAGACTGCGTGATGAGTTTACCGGAACTCTCACAGGTAAGGGTCTTGGCTGGGGTGGAAGCCTCTTGCGCACACAAGCTACAGGTTATGGCGTGTGCTATTTTGCTTCTGAGATGCTTGCTCTTGCCGGCAAATCCTTTGAAGGCCAGAGAGTCCTTGTCAGTGGATCAGGAAATGTTGCTCAGTATGCAGCCCAGAAAGCGATGCGTTTAGGAGCTAAGGTTCTCACACTATCTGACTCTGACGGCTTTATCTACGATCCTGAAGGATTTGATGAGGAGAAGATGGCTTATGTGCAGGAAATCAAGAATATGCGCAGAGCGCGAATCAAAGAATATCTAGTTAAATATCCTCATGCGCAGTACTTCCCAGGCGAGCGTCCTTGGAAGATAGCTTGCGACATTGCATTGCCTTGTGCAACTCAGAATGAGCTCAATGCTCAGGAGGCGCAGATGCTTGTGGATAACGGCTGCTATTGCGTAGTGGAGGGAGCAAATATGCCGACAACTCCGGATGCTATCGCAATTCTTCAGAAGGCAAAG
>JAFNUQ010000087.1 GCA_017383945.1 Bacteroidales bacterium
CAGACAAGAGCACTGAGATGATGCAGGTTTTCGGTGCTTGGGGAGAAAAGAAAATGTGTGGCAAGACTTGTGTCGGAACTTTAAGAAAAACCTTTATCTTTGATGAACAAGGTATTCTCACTGAAATAATTGAGAAGGTTGATACAAAAAACCACGCATCACAGATTTTAAAGTAAAAATCTAAAACACATATAATTATGTTAAGCACTAAACTTCACAACGCAATCAATGAGCAGGTCAATGCCGAGCTTTGGTCTGCATACCTCTATCTTGCAATGTCACTTGATGCAGAGGCTAAGGGATATAAAGGTGTGGCAAATTGGTTCTATGTGCAGTTCCAGGAGGAGCAGGCACACGCTCGCATCTTTATGAACTATCTTAACTCTCGCGATTGTAAGGTGACTCTTCTCCCAATTGCTGAGGTTCCTGCAGAGTGGGATTCAGTATTGGATATGTTTAAGCAGACTCTTCAGCATGAGAAGAAGGTGACTTCGCTCATCAACAATCTTGCTGCTATCGCCAATGAAGATCGCGATTTTGCCTCAATCAATCGCCTCGTCTGGTTTATTGACGAGCAGGTTGAGGAAGAGGAGTCGGCAAGAGAGATGATTTCTGCAGTAGAAGCTGTTGAGGATAACAAATACGGCATGTATATGCTGGACAAGGAACTTGCGACAAGAGTCTACAATGTTCCAAGTCCACTTGCAACAGCAGCTGAATAGAGTAATTAAATAACTCCTAGCTCTTTACCCACTTTGACAAATGCGGCAATCGCGCGGTCGAGGTGGGTTTTCTCGTGTGCGGCGGAGAGCTGAACGCGTATGCGCGCCTGACCCTTCGGCACGACAGGGTAGTAGAAGCCTGTGACGAATATGCCTTCCTGCGCCATCTTGGCAGCGAAGTCCTGTGAGAGCTTGGCATCATAGAGCATCACTGCGCAGATTGCTGACTGGGTTGGCTTGATGTCAAAGCCGGCAGCTATCATCTTCTCACGGAAGTATTCGACATTGCCCTGAAGCTTGCTATGCAACTCGTTGCTCTCCTTGAGCATATGGAACATCTCGATTGCAGCAGCTGCTACCATCGGTGGGATGGAGTTGGAGAAGAGATATGGGCGTGAGCGCTGGCGAAGCATATCGATAATCTCTTTGCGGCCGGTAGTGAATCCGCCCACAGCGCCGCCGAAGGCCTTGCCGAGAGTGCCGGTGAAGATATCGATCTTGCCGTAGCAGTCAAACTGCTCAGCAACTCCGTGTCCGGTAGGGCCGACTACGCCGGCCGAATGGCTCTCGTCTACCATCACGAGCGCGTCATACTTCTCAGCGAGCTCGCAGATGCGGTCCATCGGTGCAACATTGCCGTCCATTGAGAATACGCCATCGGTCACGATGATGCGGAAACGCTGTGCCTGGGCCTCCTGGAGGCATTTCTCAAGCTCTGCCATATCTGCGTTGGCGTAGCGGTATCTCTGCGCTTTGCAGAGGCGCACGCCGTCGATGATGGATGCGTGGTTGAGGGCGTCGGAGATGATTGCGTCCTCAGCTGTGAGAAGCGGCTCAAATACGCCACCATTGGCGTCAAAACAAGCTGCATAGAGGATTGCATCTTCTGTATGGAAGTATTCGGCTATCTCCTTTTCAAGCTGCTTGTGGAGGTCCTGAGTGCCGCAGATGAAGCGCACTGATGACATGCCATATCCGCGCTCGTCCATAGCTTTCTTGGCTGCTGCGATGAGGCGTGCATTGTCTGCGAGACCAAGATAGTTGTTGGCGCAGAAATTGAGGGCTTCGCTGCCGTCCTGAAGTGTGATCTGTGCTGACTGTGGCGAAGCGATATTGCGCTCTTTCTTGTATAAACCTGCCTGTTCTATTGCCTCCAACTCTGCCTGGAGATGCTGCTGAAATTTTCCGTACATGTTTCTGTGTTTATAATTGACTACAAAGTTACATTTTTTAAGGAAAAATAGTACATTTGTATATCTTTTAATCAATACATATGAAGAACGTTCTTGTAGTTGGCTCCACGGGCCAGATTGGCTCTGAACTCACGATGACTCTTAGAAGACAGATTCCAGGCGGAACTGTTGTCGCAGGATATATACCCGGTTCAGAACCTAAAGGAGAATGGCTGGAAAGCGGTCCTTCAGAGATTGCCAATGTGTGCGATGCTGCTCAGATGGCAGCTATAGTGGACAAGTATAAAATCGATACTATCTATAATCTTGCAGCTCTCCTTTCTGCTGTCGCCGAGAAGAAGCCTCTTCTGGCGTGGGATATTCAGATGAATGGTCTTCTTAATATCCTTGAGATTGCAAGAGAGAAGGGATGTGCCGTATTTACTCCAAGCTCAATCGGCTGTTTCGGCCCTAGTTCCCCTAAGAAAAATACTCCTCAGGATACAATCCAGCGCCCAAAGACAATGTACGGCGTGACAAAGGTTGCAACTGAGCTCCTTAGTGATTATTACTATACTAAGTTTGGTGTGGATACCCGTTCGGTGAGATTTCCTGGATTGATTTCCAATGTGACTCTTCCTGGTGGCGGCACAACGGACTATGCAGTAGAGATTTACTATGCTGCAGTCAAGGGTGAGGAATATTCTTGTCCGATCAAGGCGGGTACCTTTATGGACATGATGTATATGCCGGATGCTTTGAGAGCTTGCATTGATATTATGGAAGCAGATCCAGACAAGCTTGTACATCGTAACTCATTTAATGTAACTGCGATGAGCTTTGATCCTGAGATTATTTATGCTGCTATCAAGGAACTCCGTCCTGAGTTCAAGATGGTGTATAATGTTGATCCTGTGCGTCAGGCTATAGCCGAATCCTGGCCGGATAGTCTTGATGACAGCTGTGCTCGCAGCGAATGGGGCTGGAATCCTAGCTATGACCTCAAGTCAATGACTGTGGATATGATAGAAAAACTCTCAAAGAAACTCTTGTAATATGGATAAGAAATTAAGCCTGAACCCCAATATCCTGGCATCGGCTATTGGCAAGCTCCCTAAGGACTTTACAAAGGAAGATATTATCAAGTATATGTCACACAATGACATAAAGCTTGTTAACTTTATGTATCCTGCTGCTGATGGCAGACTCAAGACTCTCAATTTTGCAATAAACAGTATGGAGTACCTTGAGACTATCCTTACTTGCGGAGAGAGAGTTGACGGCTCAAGTCTTTTCCCGTTCATTGAGGCTGGAAGCAGTGATCTTTATGTGGTTCCGCGTTTTAGGACCGCTTTCCTGGATCCGTTTGCACAGATTCCAACGATTACTATGCTTTGTTCATATTTCAACAAGGATGGACAGCCTCTTGAGAGCTCTCCTGAGTATACTCTACACAAGGCCTGCAAGTCGTTTAAGGAGGTTACAGGCTATGAGTTCAACGCGATGGGCGAGCTTGAGTATTATGTGATTGCGGAGGATGAGGGACTTTATCCTGCTACTGATCAGAAGGGTTATCATGAGTCTGCTCCTTACTCTAAGTTTGGACATTTCCGCACTCAGTGCATGGCTTATATCGCTCAGGCCGGAGGACAGATCAAGTATGGTCATTCTGAGGTAGGAAACTTCTCCCTTGATGGCAAGATATATGAGCAGAATGAGATTGAATTCCTTCCTGTCGATGCGGAATCTGCTGCTGATCAGCTTGTTGTGGCAAAGTGGATTATTCGCAATCTTGCCTACGAATATGGCTATGAAGTGACATTTGCCCCTAAGATTACCACTGGTAAGGCAGGTTCAGGTCTGCACATTCACATGAAGATCACTAAGGACGGCAAGAATCAGATGGTCGCAGATGGCGCACTCTCAGACGTGGCACGCAAGGCTATCGCTGGAATGATGGAGCTTGCTCCTTCGATTACTGCCTTTGGAAATACCAACCCTATGGCATACTTCCGCCTCGTGCCTCATCAGGAGGCTCCTACCAATATCTGCTGGGGCGACAGAAACCGTTCTGTGCTTGTGAGAGTTCCTCTTGGATGGAGTGCCGGCTCAGATATGTGTAAGCTCGCTAACCCTCTTGAGAAGGAATCAAATTTTGATACAACAGAGAAGCAGACTGTGGAGATGCGTTCGCCGGATGGATCGGCTGATCTCTATCAGCTCATCGCAGGTCTCGCGGTCGCTTGTCGCCATGGTTTTGAGCTTGAAAATGCTCTTGAGATTGCAGAGAAGACCTATGTCAATGTCAATATCCACAAGAAAGAAAACGAGTCTAAGCTCAACCAACTTGCTTCACTTCCAGATAGTTGCGTGGCTTCTGCACAATGCCTCAAGGCTCAGAGAGCAATCTATGAGAAGTATAATGTATTCTCTCCTGCAATGATTGACGGCATCATCTCAAAGCTTGAGTCTTTCAATGACCTGACTCTTAGAGCCGACATCAAAGACAATCAGGAAGAGCTTCTGAAACTTGTAGACAAGTACTTCCACTGCGGATAAACAATAAACAAGAAATGCGGCAAACGCCGCATTTCTTGTTTATATAAGGAGTATATGATACTACCATCTTCCGCCGGCGCCACCGCCTCCGAAGCCACCACCTCCGAAGCCACCAAAGCCACCGCCACTGAATCCACCTCCACCGAAACTGCTTCCGCCGAAGGAAGAAGGTTTAGTAGTGAAGATTGGGCCTGTGTAGAATGGTCCGCCTCCAGAGTTGTTTGAGCCTCCTGAGCCTTTAGATCCCTTTGAGAAGAAAACAATTAGGAAGAACACGACGAGGAAGAAGACTACCACTGCAGCAATGCCTGCCGCATCGTCCTCTGAAGAACCGTCTCTTGGCTCCGAAATCTCGCCGCTGGCGAGCTTCATCAGTGTCTGACAAGCCTCGTAGACGCCTCCATAATAATCTCCCTCTCTGAAATGAGGGATGAGATCTGACTCAATGATGCGTTTTGCATAGGCATCAGGGATTGCGCCCTCCAGACCATAGCCCACGGCAATGAATACCTCGCCATAGGAGTCTTCAGTCTTGGGCTTGATAAGGACCACGATACCGTTGTCAAACTCGCTTTGTCCAACTTGCCAGCTATGTCCGATCTGAGTCGCATATTCGGCAGCAGTGTAGCCCTCAAGGTCAAGGACTGTCACGACTGTAATCTGGTTGGATGTGCTGTCATCAAATGCTACGAGTGTCTGCTCCAAATCCATCACCTGACGGCCGTTGAAGATACCGGCATAGTCGTTGACCAGCCTCTGTGGCTGCGGACGCTGTGGGATGTCCGCCCAGCTGAGTGTGGATGCAAGCAGAAGAAGCGTGCATATAATGTATCTAAATCTCTTCATTATTCGGAAAAGGAAATATCATCAGGGAGCTCGTTGACATCGTCTTCCTGATATGGGAAATATGATTGAAGCTTCTCGCCGACAGCAATAGCTGCAGCGCTAAGTCCTTCAGTGAATTTGCCTTGAGAAAATGCTGAGGCCATCAGGTCGCGGACATCCTCCCAGAATCCATCAGGAACAACGTCGTTGATGCCTTTGTCTCCCACGATTGCAAACACTTTGGATTGGCAGGCAAGGTATATGAGTACGCCATTGCGAAGCTCGGTCTTATGCATGCCTAGCTCGCCGAAAAGCTGCTCCGCCCTCTGCAAAGGATCGACGGAGCATTTGTTCTCGACGTGTATGCGGATTTCGCCGGAAGTTCCTGTTTCGGCCTCCTTGACGGCAGCAATTACTTGCGCTTGCTGCTCGGGAGTCAAAAAGTTTTTTGCTGACATCTTTAGAATGCTACTACCGGAGCTGTTTCTGCACCTTCCTGTGCCTCAAAGTAACCCTTCTTCTCAAAGTTAAACATTGATGCGAGGATGTTGTTAGGGAAGCTTCTCACGAGCGTGTTGTATGATCTCGCACTCTCGTTGTATTTCATGCGCTCAGTAGTGATGCGGTTTTCTGTACCTTCGAGCTGAGCCTGAAGATCGCGGAAGTTTTCATTGGCTTTGAGCTCCGGATAGCTTTCCTGGAGCATCATAAGGCGACCAAGTGCGCTTGAGAGCTCGCCCTGGGCTTTCTGGAATTCTGCGATTTCCTCCGGATCGAGCTCTGAAGGGTCAACTGTGATCTGAGTTGCTCTTGCACGAGCAGCAATCACGCCCTCAAGAGTAGAAGACTCGTGCTCAGCATAACCCTTGACTGTTGCTACAAGGTTAGGGATGAGGTCAGCTCGGCGCTGGTATACATTTTCTACCTGAGACCAAGCAGCGCTCACGCCTTCGTCGGCAACTACCATCTTATTGTAAACGCCTTTTACCCAGAAGAATAATACAAGTGCAATACCTGCAATAACTACGATTGTTGAAACACCTTTTTTCATAATTAAATCTATTTTAACATTCAAATATAGTAAATTCTGTAAATAAGAGGCATGCTTTTGCGATTAACCTGCGTGTGCTGCAAGATCAGCCAAGGAAAAATTGTTAATTTTGACAAAAAATAGGAATATGAAAAAACGTACTATCATAGCTCTTGTCTCGATACTTCTGATTGCAGTAATCTGCATTATCGGAAATATAATAACTGTGGCCGAAAAGATCTCGGAGATGAGTCCTTGGCTTGGATATGCTTTCTATGCTATACTCCTGGTACTGACTGTGTTATATGTACTGTGGCCGACTCTGAAAATCATCTTTACGCCTGAGCTGAAACCTGCCGGAGAGGAGATTACACCCGAGGAGAAAAAGGAAACCGATGAAATCGTGAAGAAGACTGCAAGGAATGTATTTATCTTGACTTCGATTTCTCAGAATGGGGCTCTGGATATCTTCAGCAGCTTGAGCATGAATATTTCTATGATCAACAAGATTGTGGAGATGAGAGGGAAGCGTCCGTCGTTTGGGCAGCTCCTCAGGCTTTATACGCGCGTGGCTGCATCGTCGGTGCTGATTGCCTCTGCAGACGAGGCCCTCAATGAGATTAATCTGGGCGAATTGCTCGGCCTCTCGGGCATTAACGTGACCGCCGCGATATTCAAATCCGCGACCAATGGCATGCTCAATGCCTATGTCACATTGCGCGTCGGGATGACCACGCTGCGCTATCTTGAGGAGGGCAGTGAAGCATTCAAAGCCAACAAATCTGCAATCCGCAAGGAAGTGCGCCGCGCAGCAATCAAGCGTCTCCCGCTCGTCGTCGCCACCGGCGTGAAGGATAGTGTCTTCGGGGTGAAGAATTGGTTTTAACCCTCCACCAGGAGCATAAAGAGGAAGCCGATGAGCAGGGCAAAGCTGGCGGATTTCTGGTGGCCGTGAGAGTGGGTTTCAGGGATCATTTCGTCGCTGACAACATAGAGCATCGAGCCTCCGGCAAATGCGAGCATAGCAGGCAGAAGCAACTGTGAGATGCCGCCTAGTGCATAGCCTATCCAGATGCCGACAATCTCCAGCAGACCGATGCAAAGCGAAATAATCACCGTGCGGGTGCGGCTGACTCCGGCGAGCAGCAGGGGAGCGATGATGACCATTGTCTCAGGCACATTCTGGATGGAGATACCGATCGTCACGCCCCAGGCGTTGGAGATGTCCTCCGCGTTAAATCCCACACCAGCGGCAATGCCTTCCGGGAGCTTGTGCAGGGCGATTGCAAGTACAAACAACATGACCTTGTTGATGCTTGCGTTGCCCTTGTGCTTCTCCGGCTCCAAGCCTGTAATGCTGTGAAGGTGAGGGGTGAGCAGGTCAAGCAGATTTAGAAACAGCGCGCCCACCAGTACTCCTACAACTACAATCCACATATTGCCGTCATCACAAAGCTCTGCTGACGGAAGAATGAGTCCCAGGATCGCGGCGGATAACATCACGCCGGCGCAGAAGCCCATAATGGCGTCGCTCCACTTGTGAGGTATATTCTTGAAGAAAAATCCGAGTCCTGCGCCAAGCAGTGTAGATCCGCAGAGACCCAGTGCGCTGATCCATACAGGATTCATAATATTATAGATTGTTTAGTAGTTGATAAATGATAAATCCAAGGTAATTGCCCACAGCAAAGCCCATTACGCCGTTGGTGATGCCAGGGATGATAGCGTTTTTGTTTTTCATTGAAGCTGCAATCATTGGCACTGTGATGGGCGAATTAATGAGGGTGTTGGATGTAATGACAGTTGTGTCTGCATCAATCTTGAGCAAGCGCGCAAGCAGAAGCATCAGGAAGAAAGAGCCGAATATTACAAATGCCTGGAATAGCAGGATAAACAGGCTGCTCTCCAGATCAATCTTGCTCAGATCGGCCATTGACGCCATTACAAGGCAGAAAATGTAGATCAAGTACATACCGGCATCGTAGCTCTTGTCCCAGCTCTTTACCTCTTTTGTAAAGCTGAGAAGAAGGCTGATTGTACTCAAGCTCAAAATGATGACAATCATAAAATACTCTTCCTTGAAAAGCTTGGTCAGACCGAGTGAGATGCCTGTAATAAGAGCTGCTGCGCCTAGGATCTTAAGTAGCTGGATGATAGAAGATTTCTTTGCAAAATCCTTATATGGATTCTGTGATTGAGTGTCTAGCTGCAGATCGCTCTGGGCTTCCATGCTGGTGTTGACACCGATAAATCTTCTGGCTATCTTGATGCCGCCGCCCATCAGGAAAAGAAGATAGATGAAGCAGATGATGATATCACAAGTGGACAGTAGGACAAATGTGGTATTGTCCATACCGAGCATGAGCTTTATTGCTGCCAGGTTGCCGGATCCGCCGGTATAAAGTCCGCTCAATGCGGCTCCCATAATAGGGCCTTCTGAGCCAAACCTGTCACCCACAAGAATGAATCCTATCGCAACCATCAGGAGCACGGAAAAAACTCCGGTTACAAAACTCACGAGGCTTTGCTTTGCTGAGAAATTCTTGAAATTGCAGCCAAAGAGCATCATCGGGATTGCAAGAGGTACCAGAACCTCAGAAAGAGAGTTCTGCAAGCCGTCCAGGCCCTGAGGAAGTATCCTGAGATTGGTAACCAGTACACCAAGTATGTAAAGGACCAGAACCGGTCCGATCTTGCCAAGAATCTTTACCTTTCCACAAGCCCAAAGCACTGCTGCAGGGGCAAGAAGATAAAAGAGTATAACCGCAATTGTAGTAATCATTTGTCAAAAATTATTTGTTGATGACGCCGCTCCCTACCATCTCTCCATCGCACTCATACCACACCGCAAATTGCCCTGCGGTAATGCCTCTTTGAGGACGGTCAAACAAGATAAACAAGCCGTTTTCTCTCATCAGCAGAGTAGCGTCTTCAAGAGGTTGACGGTAGCGGATGCGCACTCTATAGCGCCTTTGCTCACCGATGCTCATCCTCAGGTCCGGACGTATCCAGTGGATCTCATCTGTGTTAATCTTCAGACAGCTGCGTCTCAGCCCCTTATGAGCGTCTCCCTCTCCGACATAAATAATATTTCTGTCTATATCAGTCGAGATGACAAAAACGGGCTCGCTATGTCCACCGATACCAAGCCCCTTGCGCTGCCCGATCGTATAGAACTGCGCCCCCTCGTGACGTCCAATAATCTTGCCATGAGGGTGAGCTTTGTATCTGGTTTTCTTGATGTGTTTCTTGCCCGAGCGGTAGGTCTCTGTCTGGAATTCTATGTCGCTGTAATCCAGAGGAGTAGCAAGCTCTTCTAGCTCCTCATCGCTGAGTGTGCAGCCTTTGCTCAGCAGCTCTTGAGATCTGCTGTATGCGGCAGAATCGGCATAATACTGGTCGTAAATCTCCACTACATCGCCTTCTACCGACGCGAGCTTCTGCTGCAGGAAAACAGGCAGGTCGACTTTGCCCACAAAGCAGATGCCTTGCGAATCCTTCTTCTCTGCTGAAGGCAGGTCCGCTTCCTTGGCGAGACGTCTGACTTCGCCTTTGCAGATATCACCGATAGGGAATAGGGCAGTGCTGAGCTGCTCCTGGTTGAGCTGGCAGAGGAAGTAGCTCTGGTCTTTGTTGGGGTCGCTGCCTTCAAGGATGCGGCAAGTTCCGTCCGGGAGCGTTTCCTTGCGGCAATAGTGCCCTGTTGCGACCATATCTGCGCCTAGGCTTTGCGCTGCCTTCCAGAATGCGTCAAACTTGATTTCGCGGTTGCAGAGCACGTCAGGGTTAGGGGTGCGGCCGCGCGAGTATTCGCCAAACATATAGTCGACCACGCGCTTGCGGTATTCCTTGCTCAGGTCCACGAAATAAAAAGGAATGCCGATTTTGCGAGCTACAAGCTCTGCGACAAAGCGGTCCTCTTCCCATTCGCAATCGCCGTGAAGCGTGCCCTCGGTGTCGTGCCAGTTCTGCATAAACATAGCAAATACGTCATATCCCTGCTGCTTTAGAAGCAGCGCGGCCACGCTGGAATCTACTCCACCGGAGAGTCCGATGCATATTTTAGGCTTTTTTACACTCATATTAAATGCGAAAATAACTAAAAATAGCTAAAATCATCTAAAAATGTTATATTTGAGATTGCTAACTACTTCTCTATGACTACTAAAGAAATCAATATCCAGTATCAGGAGTACACTTCTATTGAAGAGCTCAATGCAGAAGACAGAGAGCTCGCGCAGGCAGCCGTTGAGGCGATGAGTGGAGCATATGCTCCTTATTCGCATTTTCACGTCGGAGCTGCAGTGAGATTATCTACAGGCAAAATCGTTAAAGGAGCAAATCAAGAAAATGCAGCATTCCCTTCAGGCCTATGTGCCGAGAGGACTGCAATGTTTGCCGCCGGTGCAAAATATCCAGATAAGGATATGCGCAGCATTGCTATCGCCGGTGGCGTATATGGCAAGTTGGGCAAGCATCCGGCAACTCCTTGTGGCGCATGTCGTCAGGTGATGGCGCAATATCAGACCAAGGCGGGTAAACCGCTTAGTGTGATAATGGTTGCAGATGGTAAAATCTGGAAGTTTGAGAAAGTTGATGACTTGCTCCCGATGATTTTTAATAGTATTTAAAAATTTTTACTACCTTTGTGCTCGGGAAAGTCGTACACGACCAGCTCCCTCTCAATTCCCCCAGGACCGGAAGGTAGCAAGGGTCGGAGGTCGTAGCGGTGCGATGTGCTAAGCTTTCCCTTTTTTTGTTTCTTGATATCAATACCCACCAATAATATGAAAAAGATCTTTAAACCGCTTTTGTGTGCTTTATGCGTGGCTTCCTGCGCACCTAAACAAGCAGATTTTGCAGATTTCTATCCCATCGGTCCTGTAGCCTTTACAGAAGTGCAGCTTGCCGACGAGTTTTGGAGCGATAGACTTCAGGCGAGTAGG
>JAFNUQ010000088.1 GCA_017383945.1 Bacteroidales bacterium
ATAGCGTTGATGCTGTGCTTGCCGAGCTCCTTGTCATATGCGGCATAGAACTCGAGTGTTCTATCCATCTTCTTCTGAGTGTAGTCAGAATGGAAACCTGAACCGCCCTGCTGAGTGTTGTGAAGTGACATCTCAGTGCCAGGAGCAACGTCTACTGTGCCCTTTGAGTTAGAGTAGTCGATACCGAGGTTGAGGTTGAGTCTGAGGTCCTCAAAACCGTGAACCTTATAATCAAACTGAGCGTTACCGATATAGCGCTGAGCGTTTGAAAGATCCTTCTTGTCATAGAGGGCGGCAACTGGGTTGATGCCGGCCATAGTGTTGGTGTTCTTCACGTCAAATGTTCCAAGACCATTGTTCCACCAATAGTAACCGTTAAGACCGTTTTTGTCATAAACTGGCTGAGTAGGGTCAAAACGAACTGCACCACCGATAGCGTCCTGATTAGCAAATGAGTTGTTCATGTTCATAGCCTTACCATTGAGGTTGACTACGAGATGCTCATCAAGGAGTGTAGGAGTGAGGTTGAGAGAGAGGGTCTGACGTGAAATTGCAGAAGTCTTGAGTGTACCATCCTGATCGTAGTAACCCATAGACACGCGGTATGGCATGTAGAAGTTTCTTGAGTTACCGATCTTGCCGGAGAGGGATACGTTGCCTTCGAGGCTCTTACCGAGCTGGAAGATCTCTTTCTGCCAATCAGTGTTTTCCTTTCCAAGGGCTGCATAAGCTGCACCATCTTCGCCGGCAAACCACTTCATTATGTCACGCATCTCATCACCTGTGAGCACGTCTACATATTTGGTGTTCTGGCTGACTGAAGCAGTGAAGTCTGCACTCACGTGGATGCCGCCGCTCTTGCTACCTTTCTTGGTAGTGATGATGATGACACCGTTAGACGCACGTGAACCGTAGATTGCAGTTGCAGAAGCATCCTTGAGGACTGTAAAATCAGCGATATCGTTAGGGTTGATTGATGAAAGCGCGTCAGCAACACCGCTCACGCCAACCTCTGAGAGAGGAAGACCATCGACAACGATGAGAGGGTTGTTGTTGGCCTTCAAAGAAGAACCACCACGGATACGGATTGTGCTGCCTGAACCTGGAGCACCGTCACCAAGGGTAACAACTACACCAGCAGACTTACCCTGAAGGAGGGCTGTAGGAGAAGTAACGACACCCTTGTTGAGCTGGTCAGCCTTTACGGTTGACACGCTACCTGTCATGTCGCTTCTCTTCACGGTGCCGTAGCCGATAACCACTGTCTCTTCGAGGAGATTTGCATCCACTGCGAGAGTGATTCTAGCCGGCATCTCTGATGCTTTGAAAGAAAGAGTGGTGTAGCCGATGCAGCTGACTTCAACAACAGCATTCTCGGAAGACACCTTCAGGCTGAAATTACCGTCAAGGTCGGTAGCCACACCATTGGTGGTGCCGGCTTCCATCACGGTAGCACCGATGACTGGTCCGATCTCGTCGATAACAACGCCCTTAACTTCGTATCCGTTCTGGGCGGATACATTCGCTGACATAGCGACTGAAAGTGCTATGCCTGCGAGGAAAGTAAGGATTCTTTTCATTGTTTAGATAATTGATTAATAATATGTTAGTTTGTTGTCTTGCGGACTTTGATAAGAGACACGGCAATACTGCCGCACACAAGAAGCACTCCGGCTATAACAAGCATATTTGCCTGAACCCCGCCGACAAGCTTGAGTACTGTTCCGCCCAGAGCGGCAGCTACTATCTGAGGAAGGCAAATTGTGCAGTTAAAGAGCCCGAGATAACTGCCCATATGCTCTCCTGATAATGAGTTTGTCAGGAGAGTAAATGGCAGTGCAAGCATCGCTGCCCAAGCCATACCGATAAGGAAATATGAGCCAAACAGCAGATACTGATTGCTTATGAAAGAAATGGAAATAAATCCTATTGCACCCAAAAGCAGACTCACGATATAAGAAAGCTTGAGGGATTTGAATTTTGGCAACACAATTGCCCAAATGATGGAACCCACTGCTTGAGCGGCAAATACGACACCAACCCAGTTGCCGGCAGCCTGATAGCCTTCAGAAGCAGGGTCAGTTGTACCCCAACAGTTGGCAGCTACTGCTCCGTTGGTGTAGGTCCACATATACATAAATGCAGCCCAACAAAAGAACTGTACGAGACCCACTGTCCAGAATGTTGCAGGGGCGTGGAGAAGCAGTTTTATAAGGCCTGGTTTATCTTTCTGTTCCTCTGACTGTTTCTGTGCGTCAAGGCCATGGAACTCCGCATACTCCTTCGGAGGCATCTCCTTGACCTTAGTAAATGTATAAAGCACGCAGAGGATGAGGATGATAGCGCCACAATAGAAGCTCCAGATCACAGACGGTGGGATAGAGCCTTTAGGGGCTGTGTTGGCGATGCCGATCCAGGTAAAGAAGATAGGGAAGAGGTAGCCCACAAGGCTTCCTGCATTGCAGAGAAGTGACTGGATTGAGTAGGCCTGAGTCTTCTGCTCTTCGTTGACCATATCACCGACCATCATCTTGAATGGCTGCATTGCTACAATGATCGAAGTGTCAAGCAACATCAGTGAGAAAAGACCAAACCACATTGCGCCATTGAGGCCAAGGAAAAGCTTGGTCGAGAAGTTAAGACCACCGGCATTTGGAAGCAGGAACATCACAAGCACTGTGATGATTGAGCCGATAAGCAGATATGGCTTGCGGCGACCAAGCTTGCACCAGGTGCGGTCTGACCAAGAACCGATGAGCGGTTGGACAATCATACCCATAAGGGGTGGAAGAATCCAGAAGAAACTCAACTGGTGAGGATCTGCGCCGAGGGTTGCAAAGATTCTACTGATATTTGCATTCTGAAGGGCATAGGCAATCTGAACTCCAAAAAATCCGAAGCTGAGATTCCACATCTGCCAGAAAGACATGTTTTTGGTCTGCATTTTCATTGTGTCATTAATTGAAACAAAAGTAAAAACAGCTTTATTTTTTTAATAAGGTGTCGCGATGAGCTGTGAATTTTTAAGGATGAGTGGTAGAATTTTAAGGATTTATAATTATCTTTACTTTTCATATGAAACAGGTAAAAGATACTTGGATTATACACGCCTTTGCGTTGACGCACGCTATTGTTTCAATGGTGTGCCATTTTGTGGGTATAGCCGATGATATTATGTTGACTTTGCTCACTATGTTACTTGTGGTAATCATATGCCTTCGCAGACGGGTCGGAGCAATCTTTATGGCCCTTGTAGTGGTGCTTGTCAATATTGTCGGATTTGGACTCGGTATGGGGTTAGCGGCACTGTTCAAGTATACCAATATGGCCCTCGCATTTGCTCATCCGTTGGCTACTTTCATAAGCACAGAAATTATCGGCTGGTCGACCGAAGGGGTCGCATCCGCATATATGCGCAAATATAGCGAGGATAATGTAACCAATGCACGTTCAATGCGTTGGCTTCTGCTTGCGTTTGTGGTAGTAATCATCTTCCGCCTGGGTATCATCTTGTTTAATTCGCCAGCGGCTGACGATACTACTTTTTTTATAGAGCTGTTGCTGGACTATATCTTCAGCTTCCTTGCTATTATTATGGTTGCTGAATATGCTATCCATATACGCGCTCAAGCTGATCTGGCACGCGAGGATGCTGATTTTGCCCGTTTCCGCTATCTTAAACTCAAGCAGCAAGTTGATCCGCATTTCCTTTTTAATTCGCTCAATGTGCTGGACTATATGATTCAGGAGCAATCTACAGAGCAGGCAAGTGAGTTTACTCATAAGTTGGCCGAGGTATATAGGTATATGCTCAAGCACGAAGACGAGACTACGGTAAGGCTTCGTGATGAACTGGAATTGCTCAATGACTATGTCGCACTTCTCAAAGTTCGTTTTAACGAAGGGCTTCAGTTGCAGATAGATATTCCTGAAGAATACTTATCTCGTTGTGTCGTGCCGTGTTGTCTGCAGTTATTGATGGAAAATGCAGTGAAACACAATGCTGTGTCGGCAGGCGATCCTCTTGTTGTGAGGATATATATTGAAAATGATTGTATCTCAGTCAGCAATAATATTCGTCCAAAAATATCAAGTAGTACTTCTACTGGATTGGGACTCAAGTATTTGCGCCAGCAATATAATGATGTTGCGCGGAAATCGATACACATTATAGATGACCATAAAAACTACACTATAACTTTACCACTACTATGACAGCTTTGATAGTTGAAGATGAAGCAATGGCAAGAGCTCAGCTCGTTAAGCTTCTATCAAATAATTTCCCTGATATTGAGGTGATCGGTCAGACAGACTCGATCTGCAGTACTCTTGACTACCTTGAAAACAAACCTGAGCCTGATGTGATTTTCATGGATGTGGAACTTTCCGATGGAGACTGCTTTGAGATCTTCCGCCATAAGCAGGTTTCTTCTGCTGTAATTATGACCACAGCCTATGATTCCTATGCAGTCAAAGCTTTTGAAGCAGGAAGCGTGGACTATCTGATGAAACCTATTAATCTCCGTAATCTTGAGAGAGCCGTAGAGCGTTGTCGAGAGCGAGTTAAGGGAGCCCCTCTTGATGTGGAAAAAATCATTAAAGCCATCAATGGTGCTCAATCCAAGAACTACCGAGAGCGGACGATTGTGCGAGTGGGCGATAAGATTATCCCTATAAAGTATACAGATGTAGCCTACTTTGTCTCTGAGGAAAAGAGCAACTATATGATCCTGTCAGACTCCGCCAAATATATAATTGATTCTTCTCTTGACGCCCTTGAAGATGAACTCAATCCTGATGTATTTTTCCGTATAGGTCGTGGTGGCATCGTGTCTAGAAATGCGATCAGAAGTGTTGAGAGGTACTATAACGGAAGACTCAAACTCTACCTCCAGCCGAGGCCGGAAGAAGAGATGTTTGTCTCACGTTCGAGGGTTGATGATTTTCTGCAATGGCTTGATTAAGCCAGTCTTTCAGGCTATCGTCGAGGCAGAAGCTTGCGGAAGCGCAGCGCAAGCACGCCCCAGAACGCTTCGCCGAATATGCTGCCGGACATTTTTGATGTGCCTTCCTGTCTATTGACAAATATGACAGGTACCTCGCCAATCTTGAAACCGAGCTTGTGTGCGGTATATTTGAGCTCGATCTGGAAACCGTAGCCTTTCATCTTGACGGCATCAAGGTCAATAGTTTCCAATACGCGACGGCTGTAGCAGACAAAGCCTGCTGTGCTGTCGTAGATCTTGAAGCCAAGCACTGTGCGTACATAAATCGAAGCGCAGTAAGAAATCAAGATGCGTGTGAGAGGCCAGTTTACAACGTTGATTCCGTTGCAGTAGCGTGATCCGACCGACATATCTGCACCTTTTTCTGTGCATTCGCTGAGCAATCTAGGAAGGTCGTCAGGATTATGTGAGAAATCGGCATCCATTTCAAAAATGTGGCTGTAATCTCTCTCGAGGGCCCATTTAAAACCGGCGACATAGGCCGTTCCAAGGCCTAATTTGCCTGATCTCTGGATCAGATGAAGACGCTCTTTGTGGTTTTTCTGCATCTGCTTTACTGCGTCTGCTGTGCCGTCAGGGGAACCGTCGTCGATAATAAGTATCTCAAAGTTTTCATCCTTCTCAAGAACTGCAGGGATGATCTTGAAGATGTTTTCTATCTCGTTATATGTCGGAATAATAATAAGTTTGGCTCCCATAGCTTCGGTGATTAAATTGAGTCGCAAAAATAGCAAAATAATTCGTTATATTTGAGACAAATTTGATGCCTTATACTATGATTTCAAGATATGATATACCAGAGAGGCTTTCTACTGCAAGATTGAGAGAAATAGCTTCTGATGTAAAGACTGAATTTACCCTTTTATATACAAAAGACACTGAGCTCAAGTGGGTAAACTGGGGTCAGGAGAGACTTCTTCAGATCGCTCAAGATACAGGAGCGGCGATGGTTTACTCTGATAGGTTCTGCTTCCTGGGAGGCAAGCTTGTTGAGGCTCCGGTGATTGATTACCAGCAGGGTTCGCTACGCGATGATTTTGACTTCGGAGGGGTGCAGCTTTATCGCACTGATGCACTCAAGGAAGCTGTCTCCAGGATGGATGCGGATTACCAGTTTGCTGCCCTCTATGACCTTCGTCTGAAGGTCTCTCAGAAGGGGAGCCTCGTGCATATCAACGAGTACCTCTATTATGAGTGGGAGAGCGACACAAGACAGTCAGGCGAGAAGCTTTTTGACTATGTGGACCCTCGCAACAGAGCTGTGCAGATTGAGATGGAAAAGGCTTGTACAGAGCATCTTAAGGCTATCGGGGGATATCTTGAACCTGAATTTGAAAAAGTAGACTTCTCGCAAGGAGGAGATTTTGAATATGAGGCATCAGTAGTAATCCCATGCAAAAACCGAGTGCGCACTATAGGTGATGCCATCCGTTCTGCGCTGGATCAGAAGACAACATTTAAGTACAATGTTATAGTTGTGGACGATAACTCTACTGATGGTACTGTCGATGTGATCAAGAGCTTTGATGATCCTAAGCTCATTTATATCGCTCAAGACAAGAGTTATCACGCGATAGGTGGCAACTGGAACGCCGCCCTGCATCATCCTAAGTGTGGCCGTTTTGCTCTCCAGCTTGACTCTGATGATATGTATTCAGGACCTGACACCGTGCAGAAGTTTGTAGATGCTTTTTATGAGCAGAATTGCGCAATGGTCATCGGTACCTATCGCATCACAGATTTCAATCTCAACGAGCTCCCTCCGGGGGTAATCGATCATAAAGAATGGACGCCTGATAACGGTCGCAATAACGCTTTGCGAATCAATGGCTTGGGTGCTCCGCGCGGGTTCTGGACTCCGC